>CBIHQZ010000062.1:0-12694 GCA_966212315.1 uncultured Myxococcales bacterium | reverse complement strand
CGGCCGACTGGTTCAGCAACCGCGTTCCGGCGACCCCGGTGCGGGTCGAGCCGATGACGGTGAGGGCCTTGGCATTGAGGGGGTTGGCCAGGAAAGAGCGCAGCGCGTGACCGATGGCGGCCGGGGCGATTCGTTCGCGATTCGCCGGCGCCCGAGGCTGGGTTCGGGGTGCGTCCTCGCACGCGGTGAAAGCGAGTGCGACGAGGACGAACGGTGTGATGCGCGAGAACGAAGTACGGGTCATGCGAAGCGCGAGGATATGCCACGCGCCGTCGACGACGTCATCCGGTCGCGACGTTCGAGGCGGCGAGTGACTCGGTCTGCGCGGAGGCATCGATCCGCGCACGCACCGCGTGGAGAATCGCTTCGTGCGTGGCCGGCGACGCGAGCGGAACTTCACCGCCCGCCGTGCCGAAAGCGGCGATCGCGTCGCGAATCGCTTCGCGCACCGAGAGCGCCAGCATGAGCGGCGGTTCGCCCACGGCCTTGCTGCCGTGAATGGTGTTGTTCTGCGGTGCGCGCGGAAGCAGATGCACCCGGAAATCGGCGGGCGCATCGCTGATCGCGGGGATCTGGTAGGTGCTCGCGGAATGCGAGAGGAGCCGCCCTTTCGCGTCCCATTTCAGCTCTTCGGCGGTGAGCCATCCCATGCCTTGCACGAAGCCGCCCTCGATCTGTCCGCGATCGATGCTCGGATGAAGCGACTCGCCCACGTCGTGCAGTACGTCGACACGACGCACGCGTTTCATGCCGGTGTATCCATCGATCTCGACCTCGGTCACCGCGGCGCCGTACGCGAAATAGTGGAACGGCTTTCCGTGGCCCTTGCTTCGATCGTAGGCGAGCCCCGGCGTGCGGTAGTACCCCGTCGCCGAGAGCTGCACCTGCTGGAGATACGCGTTCGATGCGACGTCTTCGAACGTCACCGTCACGTCGGTCCCGGGCGCGCTCACGACGCCATCCGCGAACAGCAATCCCTCGGGGTCGGTCGGCACTGCGCCCTTCGCCTCGAGCAGTTTCATCGCCACCGGCGCGAGTCGTTCGCGCAGCGCGACACACGCATTGCGCACCGCTTGCCCGTTGAGATCCGCGCCCGCGGACGCGGCCGTCGGCGAGGTGTTCGGCACCTTGTCCGTCTGCGTCTTCATCACGCGTATCCGGTCGGCCTTCGCGCCGAGTTCGCGCATCGCGATGCCGAGCATCTTGGTGTAGAGCCCCTGGCCCATCTCGGTGCCGCCGTGATTCACCTGCACGCTGCCGTCGCGGTACACGATCACCAGCGCGCCGGCCTGATTGAGGAACGACGCGGTGAACGAGATCCCGAACTTCACCGGCGTGATGGCGATGCCGCGCTTGATGCGAGGCGAGCGGCGATTGAACGCTTCGACCTCCGCGCGACGTGCGCCGAGTTCCGATTCGCGCGC
Source organism: uncultured Myxococcales bacterium (assembly GCA_966212315.1). GTDB lineage: Bacteria > Myxococcota_A > Polyangia > Polyangiales > CBIHQZ01. The sequence continues at coordinate 11,270 of CBIHQZ010000062.1, read as the reverse complement.
GAGGGTCGACCACACCGTCTGGATGCGATTGTCTTCGAGCAATTGCCCGTAGTGCGTGGTGTTGGTTTCGCCGTCGCCCGAGTACAGATTCGCCGCGCGCACCTGCTCGGGGGTCTTGCCTACGCGACGCGCGATCCGGTCGAGGATCTCTTCGATGATCACCATGCCCTGCGGACCGCCGAAGCCGCGGAAGGCAGTGTTCGACACGAGGTTCGTCTTGCACACGCGCCCGGCCACGTGGACCGCGGGGATGTAATAAGCGTTGTCGATGTGGAAGAGCGCGCGGTCGCAGATCGACTCCGAGAGATCGAGCGACCAGCCGCCGTTGGAGAACAGATCGGCCTTCAACGCGAGCAGTTTTCCGTTCGTGTCGAAGCCCGCTTCGAAGTTCGCGCGGAAGGGATGGCGCTTGCCGGTGAGCGACATGTCGACGTCGCGATCGAGCTGCACGCGCACCCGCTTGCCCGTCTTCCATGCCGCCAGCGCGACCAGCGACGCCCAGGTATTTCCCTGCGTCTCCTTGCCGCCGAAGCCGCCGCCCATTCGCGGTGACTGCACCACGACTTTGTTGCGCGGGAGATCGAGCACGTGCGCGACGACCGCCTGGATCTCGCTCGGATGCTGGGTCGACGACACGACCGTCACATCGCCGTCGTCGCCCCGCTCGGCCCACGCCGCCTGCGTCTCGAGATAGAAGTGTTCCTGTCCGCCGAGTTCGAACGACCCGGCGAGTTTGTGCGGAGCCGATGCGATGGCAGCACTCGCGTCGCCGCGGCGGATGATGTGCGGCTCGGTGTGGAAGCTATTCGCGCGGACGGCCGACTCGATGTCGAGAATCGCCGGGAGAACCTCGTATTCGACCTTCACGCGCATCGACGCGGCACGCGCGAGTTCGTACGAGGTCGCCACCACGATCGCGACCATGTGTCCGTGGAAGAGCACTTCGCGATCGGCGAGGAGGATCTCGTCGTGACGAAGCGCGCCGACGTCGTTCATGCCGGGGATGTCGCGCGCGGTGTAGATCGCCACGACGCCGGGCATCTTTGCGGCTTCGGTGATGTCGATCGAAAGCACCTTGGCGTGGGCGTGCGGTGACGACACTGGCCAGATCTCGAGCATCTCGCTCCGCATCGCCTGGTCGTCGACGTACTGCGCGTGACCGGTCGCGTGACCACGCCCGCTCTCGTGCAGAAGCGCGCGGCTCGGCGAATCGCATTCCCAGGTCTGCGACGTCGTGAAGTCGAGCGCGCCTTCCATCGCTTCGCTCTCGGCGCCATCGACGAACTTCTCGAGCAGCGAGGTGATCAATTCGCGACGATACGGCGCACCGCAGCGCACATCGTCGATGGGTTGGAACTCGCGTGCCAGCGTCGGAAGCACCGCGTCGACCGATGCGCGTGTCCACGGCTTGCCGACGAGTGCGGCCTCCGTTTCGCGCGCGCGCACCGGCGTGGCCGCGACACCGCCATATCCGAGCCGCGCGTAGCGCACGACGTTGTGTGCATCGAGATCGACGCGGAGCCCCGCTGCGACCGCGGAGATGTCCATCTCGCGCCGCTTCGAAACCTTGTAGCTCACGACATGACGCGTGAGCCCGGCCGCGGACGGACCGCGCGGAATGCGGATCGCTTCGACGATCTCGTCGGCCGCGAGCACCGTCTTGCGATACCCGACGAAGAAGTCGCCGATGGCCACGTCGCGCGCGCCGCGAAGCGAACGGAGCACCAGCGTCGCGTCGAGCGCGAGCAGCACGGGCGCCATGTCGCCGATCGGTGAAGCCGTCACCAGATTCGCCGCGAGCGAGGCGCGATTGCGAATCTGCCGCGATGCGAACACCGCCAGCATCTTGTCGATGGCGGGAATGTCGCCGGCGAGAGCTTCTTCGAGTTCGGTGAGCGTGGCCGCGCCGCCTACCAACCACTCGCGCCCGTCGTCGCTCTTGCGCACCGCGCGCAGCGACGCGATCGCTTCGATCGAGATCAGCACGGGGAAGCGCTTCACCTTCTTGTTGATCTCGACGCCGATCTCCGTCGCGCCCATCACGAGCGACGCATCGGCATGGCGCGAACGGAGCGCGAGCAATTCGTCGACGGTGGTGGGACGAAAGAACTTCTCTCCGCCGCCTTCGTACTCGATCGCCGGGACCGGCTCGGGGCCGTCGACGAGGGCGAGATGGAATCGGTCGCGCTTGTCGCGCTGCGAGAAGGCATCGACCATCGCGTCGCGAATCGGGCGGTATCCGGTGCAGCGACAGAGATTTCCGCAGAGTTGGTCGGCGATGCGATCGGGCCGCTGCGCGTCGTCGCGGTGATACGCCTCGAACATCGACATCGCGAAGCCCGGCGTGCAGTACCCGCACTGCGATCCATAGTGCTTCTCGAGCGCGGCCTGCACTGGATGCGGACCGTCTTGCGCGATCCCTTCCGCAGTCCACACCTCGCGGCCCGCCATCATCGGGAGCAACGCGATACAGCTGTTGATCGCGCGATAGGTCTTCGCACCGTGCGCGTCGCGCTCGACGAGAACCACCGTGCACGCGCCGCAATCGCCCTCGGCGCATCCCTCTTTGCTCCCGGTCCTACCGTTCGCGCGGAGGTACTGCAGCAGGGTCGTGTGAACGGCCGCATCCGCGACGTGGACTGCCTGGCCGTTGAGCGTGAATTCGAGCGTCGTCGACATCGTTCCGCAGCGTAACACGCGGAATGCAGGCACTTGAACGCTCGTGACGCGTACTCGACACGCTCGAGTCAGCGCGCCGATGCGAGCAGCGAGTCGACCGCAGCGATGCGCTCGCGCGTCACGACGCGTAGCCGCTTCAATACCGCGAAGAGGAACGCGATCAGCACCCCGGCGATGGCGATACGCACGAGTCCTGCGCCGACCGGCTGGCGTCGGGAATGCGGCGCGAACCAGGTGAGCCATGGGAGCCATACCGCAAGGAACGCCCCCATCACGCCGATGCCGATCCGCATCGGAAGGATCAATCGGTCCTGTGCGACGAAGCGGCGGCGTGCGAGTTCGAGCAGCCCGCGCGCGCTGCGGTCACGCACCAGGAACGTGCCGCGACGAAGCACCAGCAGTGTGATGGCGAGGGCCCCGGTCCACACGGTGAGGAAGCCGGTCGTGACGAGCACGAAGCCATGCGCGTGATGACCCATCTGCACCACGACGCGCGTTGCGACGATGCCCGCCAGCGCGAGCGCGACGAACGTCTCGACCCACATCGCGCGCGTCTGCCGGTTTACTTCGTCGGCGATCAGACGCGAAGGATCACGGCCCTTCTTGCGATCGTTCGCCCACTGCACCCACGGATCGAGCATGCGCGCGGCTTACCATGAACGCCTCGAACATTCAGTCGACCCGGGCGACACCCAGTCGTGCGCGGTGCTGCGCCGAGTCGATGACGAGGTCGAACGTGACGACGGGCGCGGCGCGACGAAGTGCCGAGCACACGGAACTCGCGAGCAGGTCGTGATGCATCGCCGACAACCGCCTGACCATTCGTGATGCATCGCGCACGAGCGGCGCGAGCATGCGCGCACGAACCGCATCGGGAAGAAACGCGAGGACCTGGAGCGTGTCGCCGATGGCATTGGGGTATCGCGCGCTCGGGATGGATTTCATCGCGTCGAGAAACTGCTGCGGCGCGGCCGACGCGAGAAGCACGGACATGGCGACCGGCTCGCGAGACACGCTCCATGCGCGCGGCAGGGGATCCTCGTGCGCGGCGAATTCCACCGCCCACGCGAGGAGCGGACGATCCTCGGCGAGCGAGTGTGCGAGCCGAACGAGCGGGTCGACCGGAAGGGCCACGAGCGACGGAGACGGAGCGGTGAGCATGAACGTGCGACCTCGCCTCGACGGTTCCGAACGGGTGCCTGACCGATTCAAGCTAGCGCGATGCGCGCGGTTCGAAACAGGGGAACAGTGCCCGCGGTGACGACGGGCATTCGTCGTTTACTCGGTCCGCTTCGCGTCGACCGGCCCTACCGCGGGAACGGCGGATGCGCGAGTGCCCTGTTCGGTCACAGTGAGCGCGACGCCGCGACGCCACGCGATCATCTCGGCGGCGACCGCGATGGCGATCTCGTCGGGCGAACGGGCGCCGATGTGCACGCCGAGCGGCATGCGGATGCGTTTGATTTCGTCGGCTGTGAAGCCGCGCGCATCGAGGCGGGTGCGCATGCGCGCGGACTTGGCGCGACTGCCGATGCCGCCGATGAACGCGAATCGCTCGCGCACTGCCCACTCGATCGCTTCCTGGTCGAGTGCATGATCGTGCGTCATCACGAGGAACGCGCCGCGGCGCGGGATGTCCTTGGCGCCGTCGCGGTAGGTCCCGCAGATCACGCGAGCCGAGTCGAACCGCGATGCATCGGCCCACGCCTCGCGCTCGTCGCAGACCGTCACCGTGAATCCTGCGCGCGCAAGAATCGGCGCGGTCGCGGTGGCGACATGACCCGCGCCCACGAGAACGATCGGCCACGCGGCCGCCATCGGTTCGATCAAGACGTCGACCGAGCCGCCGCAACACATCCCGAGCGCGGCACCGAGCGAGACTGACATCGTGGTGGGCCCGTGCATCGAGGGCGCGCCCGATCCGTCGCGCAGTGCGCTTAGCGACTTCTGCAGACACTCGATCACGTGACGTTCGAGTGCACCGCCGCCGAGCGTGCCGAGACAGGTTCCGTCCGCCGCGAGCAACAGTTTCTGCCCGGGCGTCGCGGGCGCGCTTCCGCGTCGCGAAGTCACGGTCGCGAGAACGACTTCGATCCCGCGCGCATGAAGCGCCGCCACCGTGCCCAGCACTTCGGCGGGGGACGCTGCGACGGGGCAGGGAAGATCGACGTCGGGCGCGGTCACGGATCTCAGTATTTCGCACCGAAGCGTGCGAGGCAACGGATGAGGACGACGACGAAGTGTTGTACGCCTCGACTCGACCGCTGCGCACCGTCGAGATGGTGGGCATTCGCGTCGCGTGGGAGGTGGCTCGATGGGCCGTCGATTCGAAGGAAAGGTCGTGTGGATCACCGGCGCCTCGTCAGGCATCGGCGAAGCCTGCGCACGAGCGTTTGCGGCCGAAGGAGCGCGTCTCGTCCTTTCGGCGCGTCGTCGCGACGAGCTGGAACGCGTGGCAGCGGCGTGCGGTCCGAGCGCCGACGTGCGGATCGTGCCGCTCGATCTCGCCGAGGTCGGTCACTCGGACGAGGCCGCGCGCGCCGCGGTCGAAGCCGCGGGGGTGGTCGACGTGATGGTGCACAATGGCGGCGTGTCGCAACGCGCGCGTGCGATCGACACGTCCATCGATGTCGACCGGCGGTTGTTCGACGTGAACTACTTCGGGACCATCGCGCTGACGAAAGCGTTGCTCCCCGGAATGGTCTCGCGGCGACGCGGACAGTTCGTCGTGGTCACAGTCTCACCGGCGTTCTCGGCACGCCGTTGCGTTCGTCGTATGCGGCCTCGAAACACGCGCTCCACGGATTCTTCGACTCGCTTCGCGCCGAGCATCACGACGACGGCATCGTGGTGACCATCGTGGCGCCGGGTTTCGTGCAGACCGAAGTGTCGCGTAATGCGCTGACGGGCGACGGCAGCGCGCAAGGGAAGATGGACGAGGCGACCGCTCGCGGGATCACACCCGATGCGTGTGCGCGCGCGCTCATCGAAGCGACCGCGCGATCGCGCGAAGAAGTCTACGTGGGTGGACGCGAGACGATCGGGCCGTACGTGAAACGCTACGCGCCGGGGCTGTTCTCGCGCCTCGTGCGGCGCGCGAAAGTCGTGTGAGGCGAACCCCAGTGACAGACCTTCTCCGCGTGCTCTTCGAGGCATTGGTGCGGCTGTTCTTCCCGTCGCGCACGGTGATCGGCGTCGCGAAGCTGCCTTCCGGCCGCCCCGTGATCTTCGTGCCGAACCATCCGAACGGCCTGCTCGATCCCGTGGTGCTGCGAGTCGCGCTCGGACGTCGCATCGGGTTTCTCGCCAAGAGCACGCTCTTCGCCAACCCACTCTCGCGCGCGGCGATGCGGGCATTCGATGCCGTGCCAGTGTATCGACAGAAGGACGTGGCAGCCGGCGGTGGAAGCACATCGCGCAACGAAGAGACGTTTGCGCTCTGCCGCGCCGCGCTCGCACGATCGGAGTCGCTCGCGCTCTTCCCCGAGGGCGTCTCGCACGCGGATGCGTCGTTGAAACCGCTCAAGACAGGTGCGGCCCGCATCGCGCTCTCCGCGGCCGTCGCCGACGATCGTGCGCGGCGCGTGGCGATCGTGCCGGTGGGACTCGCGTACGACGATCGGTCGGTGTTCCGCTCGCCGATGATCGCGGTGATCGGCGAACCGATCGAGGTCGAGCCATGGCTCGAGCCGTATCGCACCGGTGAGTACGCGGCGGTCGAAGCGCTGACGAATACCATTCGCGAGGGACTCGATGCCGTCGTGCTCCAGGCGGAGACGCGCGATGTGCTGGACGGCGTGTCGCGTGTCGCGATCTGGACCGCCGAAGACCCGGCACTGCGTGACGATCCCGAAGCGCGTCACCGCCGATCGCGCGAACTGCTCGATGGCTACCGCGCGCTGCGCGAACACGATCCCGAGCACGCCGCGAGCATTCTCACTGCGGCGCGCACCTATGCCGAACAGCTTGCGACTCTCGGCGTGCGCGACCCGTGGGATCTCGAGGTCGGACGCGTGCCGGCTGCGACTGCGCTGCGCTTCGCATTGCGATTCGCGCTCGAACTTCCGTTCGCGATCGTCGGCGCGATCCTCGGATGGATTCCGTATCGCCTCGCGGGGATCGTGTCGCGGCGGATCGTCCGCGAAGAAGACGTGCTCGGCACCGTGAAACTGCTCGCGGGCTCGCTGTTCGTGTTCGCGGCGTGGATCGTCGAAGCGATCGCGATCGGCTTCGCGACGTCGGCGTGGATCGGACTCCTGGTGTTTCTCGTGGCGCCAGTGTGCGGATACATCGCGCTTCGGTTCGACGAGAGCGCCTCACTCGCGCGCGCGGCGTTGCGTCATCTCTGGCTGCGCGAGACCTCGCCCGCGACCGTTGCACGTCTTGCCGATGCGCGCCGCGTTCTCGCCGCGCAAGTCGCCAAAGGGCTCGACCGCGTGCGCCGAGACTCGCAAAACGCGCCGCCCCCCGCGTAGGATGCCTTCGATGCGCAACGCACGCCGCTCCCTACTCGCATGCCTCGTGACCGTCTCGTCCGCGCTCGCCGCGTGTTCCGATCCGACCACGACGCCGCATGACGCCGGGCCCGACTCGGACTTCGTGCGTTCGTACACGGAACCGCGTTGCACGACCGTCGGGTTGCTGCCGTTCCGCGACAACAACGGCGGCACCGCCTGCGACCACGTCGGCGCCGGCGCGACGACGCCGCCTGGGATGTGGCCGGGCACCGCGGATCTCGTGGCGCCGTTCGCGTTCGTTCAACCGGGCGCTGCCGCCGCGGGTGCGGACGGAACGATGGCTCATCCGTATCCAGACATCGCCGCTGCGCTGGCTGCGATGCCCACCGCGACCGCGATCGTGCTGTCGGCCGGTACGCATACGGTGGCTTCGACGATCACCATCAGCACCGGAATGCCGATCGAGTTCCGCGGCACCGGCGCAGCGATGGGCGGCACGTTCATCACGCCCACGATGCGCGCGCCCGTCTTCGTCGCGAGCGGTGCGATGACCGAAGTCGACGTGAACGGCGTCGCGATCACGTTCAACGGCGTGACGGCCGCCGACACGATGGCGGTCGGCGTCCAGGCCGCCTCGATGGGCTCGATGGTGTTGCGCGACGTGTCGATCGACAACGCATACGACGGTGCGGTCGCAACCGGCGGCGTCATCGATCTCGGCTACGTCACCATCAGCGGTTCGCTCCACCGCGGCGTGAGTCTCGCGTCGGGCAGCGACGGAACACGCGCGAGTGCGAGCGTCGCCGACAGCCTGGTCCGCGACGGTTTCGGCCAGGGGTTCGTCTCGGAGGGCGCCAACATCGGCTTCGTCCATTCGGGCGTCGTCCGCAATCTGCGCGGCGGTCTGATCATCCGCGGCGCGGATCCGATGTTCCCGAACTCGCTCGATGCGGTGACGGTCACGGGCAACAGTCTCGTGGGGTGCTCGATCAGCGGTGCGGATGCCGCGATCATCGTGTCGCAGATGCTCGCGGCCGGGACGCAATCGAGCAGCGACGGCCTCGGCGGCGACGGTCTCTACATCGGCCCGGGCGGCAGCGTCGTGATGGACATGGCCATCATGGGCGACGACCTGCAGGGAACGGGAAGCGCGTTCGTTGCCAACGCGCGCACCGGCATTCTCGTGAGCGGCGACGCTGCGATGCCACCGCCGACGGGCGGCAACCTGCAGATGAACGCCGCGCTCGTCGCGTCGAATCGCGGCGGCGGGATGATCGTGCAGAACGGCGCGTCGGTGCCGATGATCGCGTTCAGCGTGTTCGCGCAGAACAGCGGCGTCGGGCTCGCGACGACGACGCAAGGTCTGCTCGCGACGATCCAGGGCTCGCAGTTCCTCGAGAATCGCAACGGAACGGTGACGACGGGCGTGGGCGACATTCCCGCCGGCGACGGGCTTTCTCTCGGCGACGCGCCCGCGGCGACGCCGATTGCGATCACCGATGTGGAATTCACCTCGAACTCCCGGTACGCGGCGGTTTTCACGGCAGGCGCCATCACGCTCACCAACACGCGCGGTACCGGCAACGGCTACGGCATCGGCAACTACGGCGGGAGCGTCACGATGAGCGGCACGAACACCGTGGCCGGTGAGATGAGCGCGCCGTCGAGCGCACCGATGGTGGTGCGCGGCGCGATGATCCCGCCTCCATGATCAGCGCACGAAGCACGCGCGTGTCTTGAACAGCGCCCACGCGCGCGTGCCTTCGCGCAACGCGAGTCGATCGATCGCGCCACGTGTCACCTCGGCGCGTAGTTCGATTCCCGCATCGAGCGTGACGATCATCGCGCGGCCGCGCGCTTCGATACGACGCACCGTCGCTTCCAGCACATTGCCCGCCGAAGTGCGGCCGGGCGAGTCGAGCATCAGCGTCACATCGGCAGCGCGCACCACGAACTCCGCACGCTCCCCGTCTGCCCGCGACGACGGGCGGGCGTGCAATGTGATCTCACCGGCGCGGAACACGGTTTCTCCATCACGGGCATCGTCTCGCGCGCGGACGACGAGCCCTTCGATGCGATTGTCATGGGCGGCCAGCGCGATCGATCCCCACGTCACCGCTTGCTCGAGCACTTCGATCGGCGTTCCGGTTCGAACCACCCGGCCGCGCTCGAGTTGCACCATCGCGTCGCCGACGGCCTCCGCTTCCTCCTGATCGTGCGTCACCCACAGTGCCGGAATCGCCCGCGCGCGAATCGTCTCGCGGAGCAAGCTGATCGCATCGGCGCGACGTCCGCGATCGAGCGCGGCCAGCGGCTCGTCGAGCAACAGACCACGCGGTTCATCAGCGAGCGCTCGCACGAGAGCGACTCGCTGGCGTTCACCGCCCGAGAGCGAGGTGACGTCCCGCTGCTGCATCGACCCGAGCCCCAATGCCTCGAGCAGTGATTTCGCGACACGGTGATTCGCATGCGCGCCGAACACCACGTTCGACCACACGTCCCGATGCGGAAAGAGCGCGAGTGACTGCAGCACGTACCCGATGCGGCGCGCGCGCGTCGGAGTGTTCGTGTTGCCACGCGAGTCGAAGAGCACCCGATCCGCCAGCGCGATGCGTCCACGCGACGGCGCGCGCAGCCCCGCGATCATGTCGAGCACCGTGCTCTTGCCCGCACCGGACGGACCGAACAGCACGGTGATTCCGGACGTCACCGTGAACGCAGCCTCGATCGAGAGATCACCCTGCAACGTCGCCACATCGATCTCGAGTCCCGCTTCGCTCATGCGCGACTCCATCGTCCGACCGCGAGGAGCGCGACCAACGCCACGGCGGTGAGCACGATGGCCATTGCCTGCGCGTCGGCATCGCGCCCGGCTTGCATCGCGTCGTAGAGCGCGAGCGCCGCGGTGCGGGTGTGCCCCGGAATGTTTCCCGCGACCATCAACGTGACGCCGAATTCGCCGAGCGCCCGCGCGAATGCCAGCGTGGCGGCCGCGATGATCCCGCCGCGTGCGAGCGGCAGCGTGATGCGCCAGGCGATGCGCGTTTCACTCGCGCCGAGGGTGCGTGCCGCATCTTCGAGACGCGGGTCGACCGCGGCGATGGCGGCGCGTGCGGTGCGCAATAGAAGCGGGAATGCATGCACGGTCGACGCGATAACGGCGCCGACGACGGTGAACGTGATCGGCGAGCCGGTGACCGCTTCGAACGCTCGACCGAGCACGCTGCGACGACCGAGTGCGACGAGGAGGTAATACCCGAGCACCGTCGGAGGGAGCACGAGCGGGAGCGAGCCGAGTGCTTCGAGCAGACCGCGTCCACGGAACTTCTTGCGCGCGAGAAGCCACGCACACGGGAGACCGACCGCGAGTGCGAAGAGCGTCGCGGCGGTCGCGACGAACAGCGAGAGACGTAGCGGGGACCAATCGATTCGAGCGAACGCGTCGAACATGCGGCCTCAGCGGATCGGCGCGAAGCCGTGCGCGGTGAGGATCGCGCCGCCGGCCGGGCTGCGCACGAACTCGCAGAAGGCGCGCGCTTCGGCTGCGTGCTGACTATGCGAGAGCACACCGAGCGACTCGTCGATCGGTGCGTAGAGGGCAGGGTCGATGACGACGGTGTTGCCCGAGACGCCCATCGTCACCGAGCGCGCCGTGAGCGCGGCGTCGGCATTGCCGGTGCGTGCGAACTCGAACGCCTCGCGCACGTTTTCCGCCGTCACGATACGCGCCTCGAGCGCGTCCCATTGCCCGGTGCGCGTCAGTGCTTCTCGCGCGGCACGCCCGAAGGGCGCGTGCTCGGGATTCGCGATGGCGATGCGGCGCACCGATTCCGCGGACAGCGACGGAAGACCCGCGACGGGCGGGCTCGCGTCGGCACGTGAGAAGAGCACGAGTACCCCGCGTGCGAATGGATGCACCGTGTCGGCCGCCAGATGTCCGCCCGCGGCGAGGCGGTTCGGCGTCTCCACGTCGGCCGAGAGGAACACGTCGACCGGGAGACCCTCTTCGATCTCCCGCGCAAGTGCGCCCGTCGAGCCGAACACACGAACGACGCGCACTCGATGGCTCCGCGCGAATGCATCACCGAGCGCGTCGAGCGTGCCGGTGAGACTCGACGCCGCCGCGACGCGCAG
>CBIHQZ010000061.1:0-12790 GCA_966212315.1 uncultured Myxococcales bacterium | reverse complement strand
AGAAGGGTGCCGCCGAAATGATCCGCTACGAACGTTCGACCGACGATCTCTCCCGAGCCACCGCGATTTTCGCGGATGGTTCGCGTGTTCCGGTCACGCTCGATCGCCAGCGTCGGTTTCCCGGCGTGGATTCGTGTGCGCCCGACACGCGCGGTGCCTACGCGCTCGCAGCCGAGGCACTGACCCACCGTGCGATCAACGTAGCCGACCTGGGCTGTGGCGCGGGCGAGGGGACGGCGATCCTGGCGCGGGCTCGACTGTCGGTCGTGGGCTTCGATCACGCGGCCGAGGCGGTGGCATTCGCGCGACGGTTCTCTCCGTCGGTGATGTTTCGCGAGGGATCCATCGGCGCGGGCGAATCGCTCCCGCACGACGCAGTGGTGCTCATCGACGCGCTGGGGTTCGGTGACGACGACGCGGCGCTCCTCCGCGGGCTCGCACATCGCGTTGCGGAAGGAACCACGCTCGTGGGTGCCGTGCCGGTCGCGAGCGTCGGTCAGGTGCTCTCGGCGGGCGTGCGGCGGGCGTTCACTCGCGAGACCGTCGACGCGCTGCTGGTGCGGACCGGGTGGGCTCCGCCGGTGAGCCTCGGTCGCGTGGACGGCCTCGAGGTGTTCGAGTCGCATCGCGTGCCGTTCACGGCGGCCCACGCGGCGCTCGAGCTGTGCGAGACGCTCGACACGTCGTCCGCGGCGGCCACCGAAACGGTGCTACTTCGACTGGCCGGCGCTGCCAGGACCACGGCGGAGCCCGCGCTCGCGCGTGAACTGCTGATCGCCATGGCGTTGCTGCAACTCGATCGCGGTGACATCGCAGCGGCGGACGAAGCTGCCAGCTCGGCCAACGCGATCGCGCCGTCGGCCGCGCGGCCGTTCGTGCTCCTCGGTCGCACGGCTCGCGCCCGGGGGGACGTGGACGACGCCGAGGCGCTGTTCGACCACGCGCTCTCGTACGACGACTGCTGCGTGACGGCCTGGAGCGAATGGGCGGCTTGTCTCGAAGCACGCGGCGACATCGCGGCGGCCGTCGAAGCGCTCGGCTGTGCGGCATCGCTCGAGCCGGCGAACGCGACCATCGCGGCGACCGAGGCGCGACTGCTCAGCAGTTCAGGCGACGCGAGTGGCGCGGTGCGGGTGCTCGACCGGGTGCTCACCCACGGCGGTGTCGTGCCGGCTGCGCTGCGCACGACGATGGCGTTCGTCGGCGCCGCGAGCATGCAGCGCCCGGGTTCGCGTCCGATCACGGGGGTCTTTCGCGTGCCGGAACTGCGTGGGGCCGTGAACGACCGCATGGCGTCGTAACGCGCATCGCTGGCGCGCTGCGGTGCGAAAGCCCGTACGCGCCCAGGCCAGTCCGGGTGCGTAGCGTCATGCGCGTCCGGGTGAACCAATCCATCGTCCGCACTGAATTTCACCAACGATCCAGCCGTATTCAGAAAGAGCCCTGACGTGGCACGGGGGGTGCTGATCACCCCCACAGTCGATGCCGCTCAGCGGGGTCGTGGAGGTTTGTGAAATGGCGTTCGGAAGCGAGACGACGGTTCGAGGCACGGCGGGTTCATCGCAGGTTGCGGTGCGCGTGCTGGCGAAGTCCCTCTTCAAAGAGCTGAAGCGCGCGGGGTATGCGCGTGGTGAGATGGTCGCATTCGCGAGTGAGCTGCTCGATTTGGTGACGACCGAGATCAAGGGTGACGTGGACGGGGACGACGACTCGTCGTCGTCGCGTGTTGCGTGGGGGAGGGTTGCGCCCCGAGGCCGGTTCGCCCTCGGGCGCGATAGCGACTCTGCGCGCCGGCTGATCCGGCGCCGGGCGACAACGCGAGTCGCGAGCGCACGAAGCGCTTCTACGGCGCGTTCGAAAACGACCGATGGCGCGATGCTTCGAAGATCATCGTGATCGCCACGGCCGTCCGGCGCATCGCAGGCGCGAGGCCGTCGAAACGAGCGGGCATCCGGTCGACGCGGCCGTCGGGGTGAAGTGCCATCGGCGTGCCGTCGGCGTCGATGGAGATGCGGCTCATGAACGCGGCGTCTTCGCGCGGATCGATGTCGCCGTCGGCGAGCATGCGCGCGTGGCCGGGGCGTCCGTTCGTCGCGAGAAAACCGTCGCGGCCGACCGAGAAGATCTCTGCGCCTTCTGCGCTGAGAAGCCGGCTGCCGTCGATGCGACCGATCCGCACTCCGTCGGCTGTCACGCTTCCGTCTGAGTCGAGCGCGACATCGATCGGCTGGGTCGCGCCCGCCGGCGAGCGAAGGTGGAGTGGCGCGATGACGAATGGACGCGAGAGATCGTCCACGCTCCCTGCCGCCGTTTCGGCGCGTGCGGGCGACATGCTCGCGCTACATGCGATCGTCAGCAGCGCGAATGATGAGACGAGTGCAACCGAGGACAGCGTCACGAAGTCAACTCGAGGGGTATACGCCGCGATGCCGACATCTCCACCCGACGAAGCGTCGCTATCCGGCGCGTCCCGAGAGAGTCGCGATGACCGCCACGAGCGCGGCCGGCTCGATCGGTTTCGAGACATGCATCTGGAAGCCTGCCAGGAGGGCGCGGGTGCGATCTTCGAGTCGGGCGAATGCCGTGAGTGCCGCAGCGGGGGTCTGGCCGCCGCGATCGGGACCGAGCAGGCGCACCTGCTGGATGAGCGCGTAGCCGTCCGCACCCGGCATCGCGATGTCGGAGATGAGCACGTCGGGTCGGATTCGCTCGACTGCTTCGAGCGCTGCTTCGGCGGACCCGGCTGCGGTGACTTCGACTTCGCATCGCTCGAGGACGGCGACCAGGAGTTCGCGCGCATCGGGCTCGTCGTCGACGACGAGTACCTTGAGTCCCGCAAGCACCTGGGGCGTGTCACTGAACGCAACGCTGGGCCGCGTGAAGGTCCGTGGTGACACGGCGTCGGTGCTGGCCGCGGTGGGAGGTGCGGAAGGGATGCGGACGACGAAACGCGCGCCGAGGCCATCGCCTTCGCTCTCCGCTCGAATCGTTCCTCCGTGGAGTTCGACGAGGTGCTTCACGATCGCAAGGCCCAGTCCGAGCCCGCCGTGCGCGCGGGTGGTGGCGCCGTCGGCCTGGCGGAAGCGGTCGAACACATACGGAAGGAACTCGCGTCCGATGCCGACGCCCGTGTCGGTTACCGAGATCTCGATCTCGTCGCCTTCGCGATGAAGCGCCACGTCCGCGCGGCCGCCCTTCGGCGTGAACTTGATCGCGTTGGTCACGAGGTTCGACACCACCTGGATCAAGCGGTCCGCGTCGCCGACGATCGGGCCGATGTCTCGGTCGAGACGGGTTTCGAGACGCACGCCCTTCGCTTCGGCCGCGAGACGGCTCGCCTCGACGGCGGCATCGACGATTTCGCACGGGTACACGGTGCGCGCTTCGAGCCGCAGCTTTCCGGAGACGATGCGCGAGATGTCGAGCAGGCCCTCGATGAGCTCGGTCTGCAGCTTCGCGTTGCGTTCGATGGTCTCGAGAGCGCGGGCGCGTTTGTTCTCGGGAACGCTGTCCGAACGAAGCATGCGGCTCCATCCGACGATCGCGTTCAGCGGCGTGCGGAGTTCGTGTGACACGGTCGCAATGAAGATGTCCTTGGCGCGGTTCGCCTCTTCGACACGCGCGCGCTCGCGGCGGGCCGCTTCGAAGAGCCGGGCGTTGTCGATCGCGACGGCCGAACGGCTGGCGATCTCTTCTGCGAACGCGAAGTCCGCGGCTTCGAAACGGCGCGTCGCGGCCGTGCTTCCGAAGGTGAGGGCGCCGATCACTCGCCCCTGCACGACGAGCGGGACGCCGACCCACGAACGAGTCCCGAGCGACTCGAGCAGCGCGAGGTGCGTGTCGTCGTGCGCGATCGACCGGAGCGTGTCGCCGGCGAGATCGCACTCGAGATGGCCACGGCCCGCAGCGACGATGGCGCGCACCGCGTCCGGCAGACCCGATGCGAGCGAACGCGTGATCGTGCCGCGAATCGCGTCGGTCCGCGTCGCGTCGTTGTGAGCGACCTCGACGACGTCGATGCGCTCGAGCGATTCGTCGAGCATGTACACGCAGCACCAGTCGCCGAGGGAAGGGAGGCCGATGCGGGCTACGTTGTGAAGCGTCATCGCGCCGTCGAGCGACGCCGCAAGCGCGGCGCTCGCGCGGGCCAGGAGACTCGCGCGTTCTTCGCTCGCGCGCAGTTCGGCGGTCAGCGCTTCGGCGCGCGCACGCGCGGCTTGCTCGCGGCGAAGCAGATTCGCCCGTTCGGTCTCGGCCTGCGCGCGCGTCGTGATGTCCGTGAGCGAGACGACGCATCCCACGATCTCGTCCTGCGAGTTGAGCAGCGGCCCTGCCGAGAGCAGCAGGCTACGCGTGATTCCATCCGCGTCCACGATGCGCGCTTCGATGCCTCGCACCGCGTCGCCCGCGAGAGCCGTCTCGAGCATGTCTGCAGTGGCGTCGTCGGTCGCGTCCGCGAATGTGAACACGTCGCCGAACGCACGATGAAGCACGTCGCGCTGCGCGAGCGTGTGTGCCGCGCGACTCGATCGAACGATGCGGTGGTCCGCGTCGCACACGACGATCGCCTCGGTGCTCTGCTCCAGGATCGACGCGGCGATGTGCCCGGCGGCTGCGGTCTGTTCGTGTTGCTTCTGCGCGGTGAGGTTCGTCGCGATGAGACAGAACCCGGGATCTTCGCCGGGGGCGTTGGCCGTGACGGAGAGATACACGGGGACGAGCGCACCACCGTGCGTGACCAGTTCCATCTCGCCGCGCGCGCGGCCCTTCGCGCCCTCGACGAGCAGTAACTCCAACGCCTCGCGCGAAGTCGACGCAACGAAACGCTGAAGCCCCGCACCCATCACGCGCTCGAGCGGCGCGCCCACGAGATCCGCGAATCGCGCGTTGCAGTAGAGCACTGTGCCATCGGGCATCAGGCTCGCGGCGCCCTCGTTCATCGATTCGACGAGTCGACGGTAACGATGATCGCCACTGCGAAGCGTGTAGATCTGGTCGCCGTCGGGACCGCTTACGATGAGTGCATCGACGTTGCCCGAACGAATCGCATCGAGCGTTTCTTCCGCCTCGGCGAGACGCGCGCTGAGCGAAGCGATCTCAATGTCGCGGGGGCTTCGTCGTTGTGCGAGGGGCTTTGGCATTCGTCGTAATGTTCCTCACCAGACCGAGTGCTCGAAGGATCCGAACCGGGTTCGACAGGTCTCCGACGAAGCGCTGAACAGGCTTTGGCTCCAGGCGAATCAACGTCGGGAGCGCAATGATCTGGTCACTGCGAGCCCTCGACGGCTGTTGGTATACGTCGACGACTTCGAGTTCGTAACGGGTGCCCAACTGGTCCTCGCAGAGGTCAATGATCGCCCTCAAGGCGCGCATCGAGTGGGGCGTGGTGCCAGCGATGTAAAGCCGAAGCACAACGCGCTGCCGAGCCAGACGATCGATCGCCTGCTCGAGCTGACGAAGGTGCTCGCGGCGCGAAGGCACTCACTCCCCCGCGTCACGCAATTTGTACGGGCGAAGATTGAGTCCGACGAGCACACGCTCTGTGTTGGAAAGGTCTCCGATCAATTTCTTCACGGGCTGTGGCAAGCGTCGGACCAGTGTCGGAACGGCTAGGATCTGATCACCTCGTGCGAGAGCCGGCTCACGGAGCAGGTCGACTACCTCGAGCATGTAGCGACCGCTGAGGTGCTCTTCGCAGATGCGCTTGAGATTCGCGAAAGCCTCGACCGACTTCGGTGTCTGCCCGGTTACGTAGAGTCGAAGTGTCCAGGTCTCTGGATCCTCCGCGGCCGCCTTCGTGCGCGGCTTCTTCGTGGGCTTCGACGCTTTCGACGCAGCGGGGGGCCGCTTCGGTGCCGTCTTGGTGCTGTCTCGCGGTGCTGTGCGCTTCGATGTCGGTGCCATCATTTCCCCCCCGAAGCCTTCTTCGTCGACCGCGGTGATGTCGGCGCCGCGACGCCCGTTCGCCATTGGCGCGTCACGTCGCGCTGGAGTTGCAGCCCGCCTTCGCGCCCGCGCGCCTCGCGCAGTGCCGCGCCGATCTCTTCCTGTTCCGCGGTGAGCTGATCGCGCAGCGCGGTGATCTGCGCTTCGACCGCCCGCCGCCTCGCTTCGAGAGCGCGCTCTTTCCGTGCGATGTCCTGCTGTCGGTTCAGCGCATCGGCCTTCTCGCGGGCTTCTTGCGAAGCGCGCGCGGTGCCCGTGAGCACGCCGCCGGCGCCCACGTACACCTCGACGAGGTCGAGCCCGTGATCACTCAAGCGGAACTCGCGCACCTGGTTCGAATGCGACATCCCGCGTGACTTCAGCACGTACACGCCACGGTTGCGCTCGCCGTCGAGCTCGAGATCCCGCACTTGGATCCACGTGTCGATGAGCGACGAGGCGCCGAGGTCCGTCTCTTCGATCGTTGCCGGTGTCGCGAGGTACGTGAACAGACCCGTCACGCTCCGCATCTTCAAGTAGTCGAACAAACGCGTGAGCACCGATTTCACTTCGCGCGCGTTGCCGACGGTGACGAGACTCGAGATCGGATCGACGATGATCGCCGCGGGCTTCATCTGTTCGACGAGCTTGTGCATCCGCACGAGATGCAGTTCGAGCCCGTAGAGCGTGGGGCGCGACGCTTCGATGTGAAGCAGCCCTTTGCGAATCCATGGCTCGAGATCGAGTCCGATCGAGCGCATGTTCCGCACGATCTGCTGATGCGGTTCCTCGAGCGCGAAGTAGATGACCTTCTCACCGCGCCGGCAGACCGAGTCGGCGAAGTACGCCGCGAGCGAACTCTTGCCGGTCCCCGCAGTGCCCGAGATGAGAACGCTCGACGCGCGGAAGTAACCCTTTCCACCGAGCATGTCGTCGAGATCGCGGACGCCGGTCGAAATGCGTTCGGTCGACACCGGATAGTCGAGACCGAGGGCGGTGACCGGGAGGACGGAGATCCCGTGGTCGTCGATGAGAAACGGATACGAGTCGGTGCCGTGCGTCGAGCCGCGGTACTTCACCACTCGCAAGTTGCGCGTGCTGATCTGCTCGCCGTCGCGGTGCTCCAGAACGATCACGCAGTCAGAGACGTATTCCTCGAGACCGAAGCGCGTGAGGGCTTCGCGACCGCGTTCCGCAGTGATGACAGCCGTGACGCCGCGGTCCTTGAGCCAGCGAAACAGCCGGCGGATTTCCGCGCGCAGAATGCCTTCGTTGGCGAACCCGCCGAAGAGTGCCTCGGGTGTGTCGAGCACGACGCGCTTTGCACCGATCTCGTCGATGGCGGCAGCGATGCGGACGAACAAACCCTCGAGGTCGTAATCGCCCGTCTCGTCGATCTCACCCGGCGTGACGTGCACGTAGTCGATCACCAACTTCTTCTTCGCGATCAGTCCGTGAAGATCGGTGCCGAGCGTCGCGAAGTTGGCGAGCAGCTCTTCGGCGCTCTCTTCGAACGAGACGAACACGCCGGGCTCGTCGAACATCGCGGCGCCGTTCGCGAGGAACTGCACGGCGAAGAGTGTCTTGCCGCAGCCCGCGCCACCGCACACAAGCGTGGGGCGACTGCGGGGCAGGCCGCCGTGGGTGATCTGGTCGACGCCGTCGATACCAGTGAGTGCCTTGGGAAGCGATGCGGGGGCACGAGAACGCGAGTCACGATGCTTCGAACTCGATGAACGGCTGGCAGGCATGGTCTAAGTGATGCGGACCATCGCATACGGGCGGCGGCGCGAAATCACCGGGAATGATGGAGCGCAGATCCGCAACGCTGGAGCGTTTTTCGCTGTGGAAAGCGGTGCGTCCTCGACGCCGCAGGTGCATCGGAGCGCGTTGCCGGACTCCCGGCGCGCGCGTGAACCCCCTACTTCAGCCCGTGCGCTTCACGGACTTCCTTGTTGCGAGCCTCCGCGCGTTGCAGCGCCGGTCGTGCCGCGAGTCGCTCGGAATACGCGGTCAACGTCGCGGTCGGCTCGAGCAACTTGAACGACAGCATGTAGCGCACCGTTCCGCCGAAGATGACATCCGCCATCGAGAACTCGTCGCCGAGCACGAACGAGCGCCCTGCGACCGCGCTCTCGATCGCTTCGACCATCGCCGGGTAACCGCCCCAGCCCGCCGCGCTCTCCTTGACGGACCAACCCGCCGTCTTCGCCATCGCGCCCGGCTCGATGACCGATGGCGCAAACAACGACCAACGCAGGTACGCGCCGCGCTTCGGATCGTTCAGCGCCGGTGCGAGACGACCCGCGGCGTAGCGGTCCGCGAGGTACAAACCGATCGCGGCCGACTCGGTGATCACGACATCGTCGTCGGCGAGAACGGGGAGCTTGCCCATCGGGTTGCGCGCGAGGAACGCTGGCGTCTTCTGCTCGCCGGCGAGGAGGTCGACGAATTGCAGCGTGTAGGGGACGCCGACTTCTTCGAGCATCCAGACGACATTCGAGGCACGCGAGTACGGATGATGAAACAGCACGATGGACATGGGCGATTGCTCCTTCGTCGAAGGTGAACGCCTGCATCGGTAGTCGAAGATGCCGTCGTTGTGAGCGTCGCGCGAGGACTATTCGCGCCAGAAGAACTTCCAGGGATTGTGCTTGAGATCACGCACCAGCTCCTGGAGGTCGTCGTACATCTCTTCGTCCATCAAGAGCGCGCCGACGGTGCCGCGGCCCTGACGAACATGCGAGACGATCTGCTGTGCATCGCCGGTGAGCGCATTGGCGCGCTGCGTGAGCGTTCGAACGTCGTGCAGCGCGGCGCGAAGATCACCGAGTTGCTCGTCGCCGATGCCGCTCGCGATGTGATTGAGTTGACCGGTGAGCTGCCGTGCGTCGCGCGCGAGAGGCGGGACCTCGCGTTCGATGGTGCCGAGGATGTTCTCTGCGCGGTCCACGATGCGACGGACCTGCGGACCTTCGACGTAGCGTTCGCGCGCGCTGTTGAGCAGCGTGTCGGCGTCGTGCACCGTGCGGTTCGTCTCTTCGATGAGCGAATCGATGTGCGAGCCGTTGCGCTGCAGCAGATCGTTCGAGTTGTGCAGCAGCCCCGCGAGGTCGGTGACGATGTTGTGGATCGTGTCGCTGTTCGCGTGGATCGCGGTGACGGCATCGTCGAGCAATGTGTATGCGCGTGCGACGAACAGATCGATGCGCGGCGGTCCCTGTCCTACGTGCACGCTGTTGGCTTCGATGACGTCCGCGCGCGAGCCCGGTTCGATCGCGAGGAACTGCTCGCCGAGCACGCCCTGCGTCGTGACGTAGAACTCGGCGTCGCGGTGGATCTCGCGGTGATAGCGCTCGTCGATCACGATGCGTGCGCGCACGAGGGTGCGGCGGCCCGTCAGCGGATCAGGTGGTGACGCACGGAACTCGAGACTGTCGACGGTGCCGACACGAACGCCAGCCATCTTCACCGGCGCGCCCGGTTGGATCCCGCCCGGATTCTCGAAGTCGACGAGCAGCGGGAATCGACGGCTGAACGAGATGCCGCCCATGACGAGTACGAGCGCGGCGAGGAGTCCGATGCCCACCAGGATGAGCGCGCCGACCTTGACCTCGATGGAGCGAGCGTTTGCCATGCGCGAATTCCGAGGCCGAGGGTATCCGAACGCGAGGGCGCCCGGTCAAACTTCCATCGGCCCATCGGCGCGGCCGCGGATGAATTGCGCGAGCACCGGATCGTCGGAAGCCATGAATTCGGCCGGGGTTCCGACTTTGCGGAAGTGGCCCTTGTAGATCATCGCGATGCGGTCGGCGATCGAGAAGATGCTCGCGAGATCGTGCGACACGACGATGCTCGTGACGCCGAGTCGATCCGAGAGTTCGCGGATCAACCGGTCGACGCGCCGTGCGGACACGGGGTCGAGCGAGGTGGTGGGCTCGTCGAAGAGTACGTAGCGAGGATCGACGGTGAGAGCGCGCGCGATGGCCACGCGCTTGCGCATCCCGTCGCCGAGTTCGGCGGGATAGCGGTCGGCGAATTCGAGCATGTGCACCGTCTCGAGACGCCTGCGCGCCTCGGCGAGCGCGTCGCGCATCGAGAGCTTGCGATGCTTGCGCAGCGGGAGCGCGACGTTCTCGGCGCATGTCATCGAGTCGAACAGCGTCGAGTGCTGGAACACCATCGCGCACGCTTTGCGAACGCGGAACAGCTGCGCTTCGTCGAGCTTCGAGACGTCTTCGCCATCGAGCCAGATCTCGCCCGAGTCGGGTTTGAGCAGCCCGATGAGATGCTTGATGAGCACGCTCTTGCCCGCGCCGGAGGAGCCGATGATGAAGAAGACCTCGCCGTCGCCGATGGTGAGATCGACGCCGTCGAGCACCGTCTTGGGTCCGAACGATTTTCGGATCTGCTTGAACTCGATCACGCGCGCGCACTCACGGCGGGAACAGGATGAATCCTGCGCCCGAGATGAAGAAGTTGAGGATGATGGTGGCGAGCGAACTGTTCACCACGGCCCGCGTCGTCGCCCAGCCGACCCCTTCGCTGCCGCCGAAGGTCGAGAGACCGCAGTAGCCCGAGACGATCGGGATCGCGGCGCCGTACGCGATGCACTTCGTGAGCCCGATGGTGAGATCGCCCCAGTCGACGAGCGAGAAGTTCACGAAGGTCTGCACCGGTACGTCGAACACGAAGTACGCAGTCGCGAGCCCGGCCGCGAACGACACCGCCGACGCCCACACGATGAGGATCGTCGTCATGATCATCGACGCGATGAAACGCGGGACGATGAGGTAGTCCACTGGATCGACGCCCGACATGCGGAGCGCATCGATCTGTTCGGTTACCACCATGCTGCCGATCTCCGCGGCGATGCCGGCGCCCACGCGGGTGGCGAGCATGAGCGCGCCGATCGATGCACCGAGGTCGCGGACGAGCACTTCGAGGAAGGTCGCTCCGAGCAGGGTGAGATCGGGGACGGCGCGCAGCGCTTGCAACGCCGATTGGAACACCAGGATCGCGCCGATGAAGCCCATCGTGACCGACAGGAAGAACACCGACTTGTTGCCGATCTCGTAGCAGTACTTCGCGACGGCCCCGCGTTCGCGCTTGCCGCGCAGGGTCCAGTAGAGCGTGCGAACGAAGATGCCGTAGAGATCGCGCGCACCGCGCAAGAGATCGAGGACGGCAGCGCCGAGGTCGTGCACGACGCCCGTGGGTGCAGGCGACGGTGCAACGGGCGTCGTGTCGCGCGCGGCTTCGGTCATTGCAGCACGTAGGTCGAGAAGTAGTCGGTGATGAACACGCCCGCCGCACTCGCGACGACCGATGCGTTCACCGCGCGGCCGACGCCGGGCGCTCCGCCTTTCACCGCGAGCCCGAAGTGGCACGACGAGAGCGCGATGATCACGCCGTAACACACGCTCTTGATGAGACCGGTGAGAAGGTCCCACACGCGGATCGCTTCGAGCAGGCCGTTGAAGAACGTCGCCACGGACACGCCGAGCAGCGCCTGGCCCGTGTACGCCGCGCCGAGGAGCGCGAGTACGTCGCCGAAGATGGTGAGCACGAAGAGCATCGAGATCATCGCGATCACGCGCGGCAGGATGAGATATGCGAGCGGGTCGATCGCCAGGGTCGCGAGTGCGTCGATCTGTTCGGTCACGGTCATGGTCGCGAGTTCGGCGGTGTTGTTCGCGCCGACGCGTCCCGAGAACATCAATGCGATGAGAATCGGTCCGATCTCGCGGAGCGTGGCGAACCCTGCGCCCCATCCGAGCAGCCCTTCGGCGCCGAATCGGCGGATGAGCACACCCGCTTGGATCACCATGATCGCACCGGTGAAGAGCGCGGTGATGCCCACGATGGGGAGCGAGCGAACGCCCATCTTGTAGAGGTTTCGCCACAGCTCGGGGCCGTCGATGCGAGGCGGGAACATCCGCGCGACGAGACGCCCCGCGAGGACACCGACGCCGCCAGCCTGTTCGGCCATCGTGAGCGCCGCGTCGCCGACGCGTTGCGAGAGCGATTCGTCTTCGTCGGACACGCGGCCGCGAGTGTATCAGGCACGCCGTGCCGAGAGCTGGGTTTGCGGCGGCGGTTCCCGCGGACGTACGGTCGCCGTTCCACGGTCGAAGGAGGCTCGAGAATGAACGCGCAGAGCAAGTTCGTTTGGCACGATCTGATGACTACCGATGTCGATGCCGCGAAGGCTTTCTATGGCGAGTTGTTCGGTTGGAAATATCGCGGCGACGACAAGGACCCGTACACGCACATTCTCGCGGGCGATCGCGACATCGGCGGGATGCTGAAGCACGACGCGTCGCACGGGCCGCCATTCTGGATGGGGTATGTGTCGTCGGACGATGTCGACGCGACGCTCGCGGCCGTGAAGCAGAGCGGCGGGCGGGTCTATTCGCCGAAGCGGACGATCGAGAAGGTCGGCGACTTCGCGGTGACCGGCGATCCGAGTGGTGCGGCGTTCGCGCCGTTCAAGTTCACCGGCAAGAGCGAGCCCGAGACCAACGCGCGTCCTGCCCCGTGGACCTTCTGCTGGGACGAACTTCTCTCGAGCGATCCGGCGGCCGCGGCGAAGTTCTATTCGAACGTCTTCGGATGGGGGACCGAGTCTGTCGAGATGGGACCGATGGGCACGTACACGCTGTTCAAGCGAACCGGCGTGAAGGACGAAATGAACGCGGACAAGAACGCAGGCGGAATGATAAAGCTCCCGCCCGGCGTTCCGCAGTCGAGCTGGCTCACCTATGTCGGCGTGGACAACGTCGATGCCATCGCCGCGAAGACCACGCGGCTCGGTGGCAAGGTCATGAGCGCGCCGGCGGACATTCCGAACGTCGGTCGCTTC
>CBIHQZ010000060.1:0-12801 GCA_966212315.1 uncultured Myxococcales bacterium | reverse complement strand
CGCCAACGCGTGGGACTCGCATTGCTACGAATATCCCGACGCGACCCTCGAAGCCGCCGCGTACCGCACGCCTTCGCCCGCGCCGTGTGCTCCCGAGGCTGGTCCGCACGTGGTGCGCGCGCGCTGGATCGGACCGCTCGACGAACATCGCGCGATCTTCGAACGCACCCTGCGCCTCGCGGGTCTCCCGTCTTCGTTGAGCAGCACCGTGCGCCTGCGAGTCTTCACCGACGGGCACACGGTCTTCGACGGACGCGCGCAAGTCCCGACGCTCACGCCGGCAGCGTTCGAATCCACGCGTGCCGCCGCGACCCGTGCGTTCACCATCGGCGAACTCGCGCAGCTCCCCGACTTCTCGTACGCGCTGTGGGACTGGGCCACCGGCAACGAGCAATGCGCACTCACCGGCGTGAGCAACGACGCGGTCGACTGCCACGGATTCGCGACCCACATGGGTCCCGTGAACGCGAACCACTTCGTTCCGCAGTCGCGCGTGTTCTACATCGCGGGACATCGTCGAGCGCTCGCGCGTGCGGCCGTCTGTCGCGAGATCGCCGATCGGCTCGGCGACGACGGACGCGGCAACGGTCCGTACGCGCACTACGTGCAGGCTTGCGAGGTCGAAGCGCTCACGATCGAAGCGGTCGCGCAGCACTATCTGCAAGACGCCTGGAGCACCGGGCACATGTGGCAACGCTGGGGCGCGCCCGAGCTCACCGACATTCCCGGTCGCGACAACGACGAGCGTCGTGCACGCGCGCTCCTCGTCGCGCTCACCGCCGGCTTGATCCATGGCGCGCGCGGAGTTCTCCAAGCGATCCCCGCGAGCGCCGCGTACGACGTGAACGATGCGCTGAGCGCGCCGCTCAACGGCGTGCGATTCGTGCTCGACGGTCACATCGTGCAAGGGCTCGGCGACGACTATCTCGACACCATGATCGCCCCCGCGTCGGACACGCCGAATCCAACGTATCGCGCGCAGTACGAACGAATGATGCAGTGCACGACCGCGGGGCTGCTCGAGGTCTATCGCGAGAGCCGGATGCAACATGGTCCGTTGCGCGCGAATGCGCCGATGCAGAACGCCAGCGTCGATCCCACCAGCGATGCATGCTGGTCGCAGCGCGTGACGAACCTGGCGATGCTCGCGGCGACCGGTGTGAACTACCGAACGCTCGGCATGCAGAACGATCTCGAACTCGACGCGCGGCTCGTGAGCTGGATGCTCCCGAATCTCGGCGCCACGAGCGGGCACGCGGCGATGAACGACACGCTGCGCAACGTGTTCCGCTTCGATCTCACCCGCGTCGTGAGCCGCATCCGTCTGTGGTCTCGGACGCAGCCGGACGGCGTGCAACTCGCCGAAGGGGCGTTCGGAGATTTCATGGGCGTGCATCCCAACGGTGCGTATCTCGCGCAGGCGAGTGCGACGACGTACTCGGATCCGGACGACGGCTGGAGCGCCGCGCTTCACTCACCCGACCTTCGCGCGCGCGATCGTGCGATGGCGGTGGTACGCACGTTTCACGAAGCGCACGTCGACGACCTGTGTGCGCTCACCAGGCAGGAAACGCTCGACGCGATTCGTGCGCACGCCACCGACGCAACGCTGAATGCCGGTGCTCACGCGGCCGCGTGTGAAGCGTGTGTGACCGTCGTCGCGCGGCACGTCGCCATGCCCGAACGCGCGTCGTTGTGCACGCGATTGGGGCCGAACGCGGCGGTGGTGCGGGCGATCGAGACCGATGCCGACGAGGCGAGCGCGGCGCGTCGATGGTGCGGCTGCCACTGAGCATCGACAGGAATCCGTGCAGGAAACTCGCGATCGCCGATTGCGGGGTTCTACGCTTCGCCACGCACCCATGGACCTCGAGATCGTGATCGAACTCCCCGAAGGGACCTATCTGGTCCCCGACGCGGCGTTGCGTGCGCGAACGAGTGCGGAAGTGCTGGTGTGGCTGCGCGAGAGCTGGCGAGCGATTCGTGCTGGCGGGCGTGCTGCGAACGATACGAAGCCCGCGCAGAAGCCCGTGGTCGGCTGAACGCCGCTCAGAACGAGACGCCCATTCCAGCGGAGATCCTGCGCTCGCCGACCGGCGCGCCTTCGACGAACGCGTCGAACCGGCGCAGCACCGCCACCGCGAGGCCGAAGCCGATCTGGTAGTGGAAGATGTCGGTGCCGAGTCGCAACGAGTCGTTCTGCTGCCAGAGCACCGGACCGCCGAACACGCGCGCCATCACGTAGGGAGACAGCACGCGGAACAGCGTCTTGCCCACCGTGACGACGCCGCTGATGTCGATCGACGTGAGGGTCGAATGAAAGCCGCTGCCGGGTGAGGCACCGTCCTCGAGCGCGGTGCCCGAGGCGCTCAGCGAACCCGACACCATCACGAACGGCAGCCACCCCGCGCCGTCGAGCACGCGGAAGCTCGCGGCCACACCGAAGAGCCATCCTGGGCGCATGCGGTACGCGGTGTTCGCGGTCGCGAGAGCGCCGACGAGAATCGCACCGGCGGAGGCCTGCAGCGTCCAGCGATCGGTGGCGCGGTACTGCAGCGTCGTGAGCACGGCCTGTTCGCCGATGTCCGCGAACTGGTCACCGAACACCAGCGTCGACGAGAACGCGCCGTAACTCGCACCCACGCGCAATCGATTCGACGACACGGACGCGCGGCGTGTTCGAGGCGCTTCGCGGGCACGAGATGGCGCAGGCGACGAAGACGAAGCCGGCGCGCTCGAAGGGTGCGGATCCCACTCGTCCGCGCAGAGATCCGCGATGCCCGTCGGACCGACGGGCGCCGAAACGCCTCAGGCATACGCATCGCGACGCGCGGCGAGAACGGCGAGCAGGAACGGTGTGGCGATCAGACACGCAGTCATCGTTCGAGCGCGCGACATCGCGCGGAGGGTAGCGCACTCGGGAGATGATCGCGGCACGGTGTCGTGCGCGCGCGTCGGTGTAGTCTCCCGCGCGCATGAGCGATTCGTCGGCCGCCAGCACCGGAGTCCACGAGCGCCGCGACGAGCAGGGAACGCCGCCCGCCGTGTGGCTTCTGGCGGCCCGCATCGGCGCGCTCTTCGGCATGCTGTTCGGCGTGTACGCGGGCATCGCACGCTGGGTGCGCAGCGGCATCGTGCGCGAGGCGTTTGCGTCGTGGGGTTACACCGCGATCGGCGCCGGCGCGGCCTTCGCGCTGATCTACGCGGCGGTGCTGTTCTTCACGGCGCGTGGCGGGCGAGCGATCGAGAGCGCGACACGCAAGGTCACCGTGCTGGTGCATCTGCCGCACGCGCGCGCGTTCGCGGTGGCGACCAAAGCCTTGCGCGCGATCGACGACGTGCTGCACGACGCCGACCTCGTCGCAGGAACGGCAGCCGTCGAGACCGCGGTGCGCGAACGACTCTTCGGCACACTGCGACTCCGCTTCGACGCCAAGGTCGTCGATCGCGAGAAGGATCGCTGCGACATCGTGGTGAGCTGCACGCCGATCGTCGGTTCGATCGACTTCGGCGCATCGCGCGGCCTTCTCGAACGGGTCGTGCGCACCATCGACGACGCGGTGCGATCCGGGCGGATCGGTAGCGACGCGGTGGAACTCGAGGCGGTGCCGAAAAAAGCGCGCGCGATGTTCGAGAAAAACGGGTTCCGCGTGGTGGGTCTGCGCTCTCTTCGCAAAGAGGCACCCGCGATCGCGGTGCAGTTGATGGCGGCCGGCGATGCACCGGCACAAGCGGTGGTGCTGACACTGCCGCACGCGGTGTCGGAAGCGGTGCTGCGTTCGGCTGCCGAGCGCGCGCGAGTGAGCGGTGCCGCACAATCGCGCGCGGGTGAAGGGTTCGCGGTGATTCCACTCGCTGCGGGCGAAGCGGCGGGACGCGTCGCGGCGCGGGTGCATCAAGCGCTGCTCGCGGGCGATCCGACTTATCGCGGCGCGGTGCGCGCGGCGAAACGTGACGAGAAGGATCCTGCCTCGACGTCGCGCACGAAGTGGCCGCGCTGACGGTGCGCTAACCGGCTTTGCGGAAGGTGAGATTGATCCGCGCGGCACCGGTGAGCGGATGAACATCGGGCGCGAGCGGAAGCACGCCGTGAAAGCGCAGGCGCGCGGGTCCGCCCCACACGACGACATCGCCGTGGACCAGACGCACGCGCGCGGCCGGATCGCGTCGCGCGTCGCCGCCGAACAGGAACACTGCGTCGATGCCGAGCGACACGGACACGATCGGCGCCGTGAAATCGCGCTCGTCCTTGTCCTGATGGAGCGAGAGGCGTGCGCCCGGCTCGTAGCGATTGATCAGGCACGCATCGGGCACGAAGTCGGCGAACCCCGCGTCGGTCGCCGCGTCGCGTGCCACGCGATGAAAGATTGCCGGCATCGCGGGCCATCGCTCGTGTGTGTCCGGATCGACGTCGGCATAACGATAGCCACGCGCGTCGGAGGTCCAACCGAGCGCGCCGCAGTTGGTCATCGCCGCGGACATTCGCAGCCCGCCGCGCGTGACCATGTGACGGAACGCGGCCGTCTTCGCGATGCGCGCGACCTCGTCGAGCAGGTCGTTCGCACACGCGGTGACGAAGCCTCGCAAGACAACGGCGCCCGGCCCGAGTGATTCACGGGTGTGACGGGCGTTCGCATCGAAGGCGCCGAAGGTGAGTTGTCCGCGTGGGTTCATGGCGCGCTCGTCGTCGCGGTGAATTCGAGCCGGTCATCGCGCGGGAGACTCGGCGCGAACGCAGCGAGGTCGGCGCGCAGTCGCGACACCTGCGATGGGTCGATCGCGTAGAACCCGATGTCGAGCGTGTAGAACAACGTGTTGCGCGGAAGATGCAGCCTCGCGACGAGTGTCCACGACGCAGGAATACGCCGCGCCACTTCGGGCCACGCGCGCTGCACGATCGCGATCCTCGCACCCGCGCCACGCACCCACGCGTCCAGTTTCCGCGCGGTGTATCCACCCGGTTGCACGCGCAGCCGCAGCGGCTCGTCGCTGCCGAGACCGAACAGATCGAGCAGCCGCGCGTGCGAATAGAACGCCATCATCCCGAGGTCGTTGATGACGATCGTGTCGCGGTCGAAGTACGTCGCGACGAAGCGCGCGAGCGGACGATGCTCGTTGGCGCGATCCTCGGCGATCGTCGGCGTGATCAGTTGCGAGACGACCGCGCGTCGCACCGCGGGAACGGCGAGCACCATCACACCTGCCGCGACCAGTGCCCGTCGCGGCACCGGGCGCAGCGAGGGCACGAAGTTCCAGAACGCGATGCTCGCGAACACGCACGTCGCGCCCATCAAGTAGGCCTCGTAGCGAAGCAGCCAGCCCACCTGCGCGAAGGCGATGTGCAGCGCAGCGATCGCGAGGATCATCATGCAGGCGTAGCTGTTCGCGCGCGCCAGACGCGCCGACGCGAAGAGGGCGGCGATCGGCGCGAGCCACGCGATGAGCAGATCCGCGACGTGCAGGTCGTACGAGAGCAGCCGCGAGCGCGGCGGAAAATCCCCCTGTCCGAACACCACGCGTGCCAGCGTGCCTTTGAGCAGCAGCGAGTTCGGAATGGGATAACCGCCGTGCGCGTACGAGTAGAGCGCGAACGCGATCAACGGCGCGAGACCCGCGGCAACCACGATCGCGAGCGCCCGCCCGCGACGCTGGAGCAGCAACGCCGTTCCCACCACCGCGACGGCGAAGAGCGATTCGTAGCGCAGGCCGGTGGCGAGCGCGGCAACGAGCGCGAGACGCACGGACGAGCGCGCGCGATCGGCCAACACTCGATCCGCTTCGTCGAGCAGCGCGATGAACACCGCGGCGTGCGCGAGATGTTCCATCCCGATGACCGCGAGCGTGGGCATCGGCACGATCGCCACCGTTCCCAGCAGCACCGCCGCGCGCACGAAGGACGGCATGCTCGCGGCACGACGTCGCACCACCGAACCCGCGATCGCGATCAGTGCGAAGCCCACGACGACGTTCGCCACCAGCGGCGCCCACACGCGCGACGTACTCACGGCATCGATGACCGCCAAGAGCAGCGTCCACACGATCGACGACGAAGCCGACGCGAATCCGAACGGCGTCGGACCCCACACGCCGTGGTGCGCGAGGTTCCGCGCGATCGCCATGTGGATGTACGTGTCATCGAGCGGATAGACCCATTCGCCGCCGGTGCGCGCGAGGACCGCTTGCACTTGCGCGACGACGAGCGCGAGAAAGACCATGCCCGCGAGCGCCTCGGGCCACACGCGTCTCGCGAAGTCGCGGAATCCGTGCTCGCTCACCCCGACTCCAGCACCGCCAGGCGTCGTCCGCGCCATTCGGGATCGACCGCGTGCCGCATCGTCGCGCCGTCTTTCACCGGAATGAAACTCATCGCGT
This sequence comes from uncultured Myxococcales bacterium, assembly GCA_966212315.1. Classification (GTDB taxonomy): domain Bacteria; phylum Myxococcota_A; class Polyangia; order Polyangiales; genus CBIHQZ01. Next base: position 6,429 of record CBIHQZ010000060.1, on the reverse strand, counting down.
GTTCCGTCAGCGCCGTGATGGTGAGACTCGGGTTCACGCCGAGATTCGCAGGGATCATCGAGCCGTCGCACACGTAGAGACCGCGGTGCCCGAACACCTCGTTGTGCATGTCGATCACGCCATGCTCCGCACTGTCGCCGATCGCCGCGCCGCCGAGGATGTGCGCGGTGGTCGGCGTGTCGAACAGCACTTCGAGAATCGACGAATGACCGATGCCCTCAGTCTTTCCCGCGAACGCGCGCGTGATCTCGTTGCCGAGCGGAATGTACGAAGGGTTCGGGGCGCCATCGCCGCGATCGGTGTCGAGCGCGCGACGCCAGAGCGTGCGCCAGGTGCGTCGCAGTCGCAGCGAGATCGAGTTGTCGAGCGTCTGCATCACGAGAAGAAACACGCCGCGCTTCGCCATGCCGAAGGGCCAGAGGCTGCGCGCGAAATGAATCGGATGCTTCGCAATGTTCCCGAGCCACTTGATCCAGCGTGGCGCGCCCTTGCCGCCGTCGGTGAGCAGCGTGGCGAGCGGCGCGAGTGCATCGCTCCCTTCGGAGTAGCGCACCACTTCGACGTGGGTCTTGTCGTCGGGATGGATCGACGACGTGATGGCGATCCCTTTCGACCAGTTCACGTCGCGCTTCGTCGTGGTCACCCCGAGGATCGCTTCGCTGTTCGTGCGCACCAGCCGTCCGAGCGCGTTCGATACGTTCGGCAGCGAGCCACGCGACTTGCACTCGAGCAGTAGTTTCACCGTGCCGAGAACGCCCGCGGACATCACCACGTTCTTCGCGGTGATCACCTGACGGTCTTTCGCGAACCATGCCCCCGAGCGTTCGTGGGTGATCGCGTAGCCGCCGTCGTCGAGTGCCTTCACGTCGACCACTGTTCGCAAAGGCCGTACTTCCGCACCGAGTTTCTCGGCGAAATAGAGGTAGTTCTTGTCGAGCGTGTTCTTCGCGTCGAAGCGGCATCCCACCATGCAGCCGCCGCAGTAGTTGCATCCCGCGCGATCGGGACCGGCGCCGCCGAAGTACGGATCGGCCACGCGCTCCTCGGGCTTGCCGAAGAACACGGCGACCGGTGTCTTCACGTACGTGTCACCGCGGCCGATGTCGTCCGCGATCTGGTGCAGCACCTTGTCGGGCTCGCCCTCGAACTGGTTCTGCGTCACGCCGAGCATGAACTGCGCGACGCGGTAGTGCGGCATCAGCGCCGCCTTCCAGTCCTGGATGTGCGCCCACTGCGTCGAGCGGAAGAACGGATCGGGCGGGACGTACAGCGTGTTTGCGTACACGAGCGAGCCGCCGCCGACGCCGGCACCGGACAGCACGAACACGTCGGAGAACGGGGTGAGCCGCAAGATGCCGAACCACTTCAGCGCCGGGAGCCAGATCGACTTGGAGAGGTTCCAGTTCGTCGTCGGGAAGTCACTGCTCTTCCAGCGCCGCCCGCGCTCGAGCACGCACACGGTGTAGCCCTTCTCCGCGAGTCGCAGCGCCGAGACCGAGCCGCCGAAACCCGAGCCGATGATCACGAAGTCGTAGTCGAACCGGATCGCCACGCTGCGAAGTCTGTCACATCCGCGATACGGTGAACGCATGGGCGAGTCATGGTCGGAAGCGTTCTTCGACGAGGACTACCTGCGCGTGTGGGGCGGCTTCGTCACCGACGAGCGCACGCAACGCGAAGCCGAAGCGTTGTGGTCGCTGCTCGCGCTGTCACCGGGCGTGACGGTGCTCGATGCGCCTTGTGGGTTCGGTCGTATCGCACGCGCACTCGCCGGACGTGGGGCGAGCGTGGTCGGCGTCGATCGCTCGACGGTGCAATTGCGCGAGGCCGAACGTCTGCGCGGTGACATCCGCGAAGACCGGCTGCGTTACGTGCAACACGATCTGCGCAGACCATTCGAGGGACTGGGCAGTTTCGATGTCGCGCTGAATCTCTTCTCGTCCATCGGCTACGGCACCGAGGCGGAAGATCTCACCGTGCTCTCGAATCTCCACACGTCGCTCCGTCGCGGCGGGCGCGTCGTGCTCGACACCATGCACCGCGACGCAGTGATCCTGAATCACACCCGCAACCCGCGTCCCGCGCACCGTCTTGCGGACGGCACGCTCGTCGTCGAAGAGCCGGTGTTCGATCCGGTGCGCGCGCGCATCGACACGGTGTGGCACTGGTCCGGACCGCACGGCAGCGGGAGCAAGCGTGCATCGCTGCGCATCTACGCCGCCAACGAACTCGTGGCGCTGATGCACAACGCCGGCTTCCGCGTGCTCGCCGCGCACGCCGGTCTCACGTCCGACTTGTTCCGCGGCGATGCCACCGTCCTCGCCGGGCGCATCGCGATCATCGCCGAGAAGCCCTGATCACGCGGCGCGATCGGTGCCGTTCTCTTGACGTCCGGCGCGCCGTTCCCGATCGTGGCGACGATGAGCGGCGCCGACACCGACCCGATCCCGCAGCGGGGATCCATCGAAACGAATCGCCCCGAGGCCGTGCTTCGCTTCTGCGAGCGAGTGCACTTCAGCGGCACGCTTTCGTTCGAGTCGTCGGCCGGCAAAGGCGTGCTTCCGGTGCTCGACGGCATCCCCGAGATCGACGACGGCGATGACGGCCGCGTGCAGGCTGCGCTCGATGAATTCGTCGCATGCACGGCCGGCAGCTACTCGCTTCATCAGATCCTGCCGCACCTCGCCGATACGACGCGCGACGGCGATCTCGCGCTCGAGGGAGACATCACGGTCGGCGCGATTCCAGGGCTGATGCGTTACTGCGAAACGGCGGGCATCACCGGGACGCTTCGCATCGAACGCGACGGTCATCGCTGTGACGCGAAGTACCTCGGCGGTGATCTCGTATCGATCACGGTCGATCGTGAGGAAGACGCGCAGCTCGAGCACGTGTTCGGCTGGAACGACGGACGTTTTCGCATCGAAGCGAAGCCGCTGTTCGCCGATGCCGATCGCATCAGCGCACCCGAACCGCAATTGCTCCAGACGCTCGAAGTCGCGCTTACCGAGATCATGGATCAGCGCGCGCGTCGCGAATCGACGAGCCTTCCGCCGAGCCCGTTTCGTGCGCCGTCGCTGCGCAATCTCGAGGGCGTCGCCTTCGGTGTGGAGCGGATCGAAGGGGCTACACCGGCCCCGGCATCGAGCACTGGATCGCATCCGCGCATCGGCAGCGCGCCGCCGCGACGGAGCCTCGGTCCGAATGCCGACGGCACCGTCAAGGTGTTCTACGTGTCGCGCGAAAGCATCGCCGACCGTCCCTCTGCGACGCAGCACGCGGCCAGCGGCGGCGAACGCGAAGAACTCGACCTCGATCTCGCATCGCGCAAACACGCTTCTCTGAGCGTAGAAAAAGCGAGTGCGGCGGTGAGCGACAGCGCTCGTGCTTCGGTGCCGCGCGTCAACCCGGCGGCGTCTGCGGGCACATCGGTGACACCATGGACCATCGGCTTCGGCGCGGTAGCGGCCGGCTCGGTGATCGTCGCGATCGTGATCCTCTGGGGGCTTCTCTCGCGCTGAGCCCTCGATCTTCGGCACGCGAACCGATACGTTCGCGCCCGTGATCCGCCGCCGACCGTCTCTCGTTTCGAGTGCGTGTGCCGCGCTCGCCGCCGCTCTTCTCGCCCCGCTCGCTGCCCACGCGCTGCCGCCCGACTTCGAAGGCGAGCGAGGCATCGAGGCCGGTGTGTCGTTCGGCTACGGGCTCTACACGAACAACACCGAGCGATTGTTCCTGCCGCCGAGTCAGGCGACGAACATGTCGCCGGACGCGATCACCGGCGGACCGAACCTGCGATTCCATCTCGGCTACCGCTTCATGCCGTTGCTCTCCGCGGGCGTGTACGGACAGGTGCAATGGATCGGCGCGGTGGTTCCGGCGAACGTCGGCGGCAATGCATTCAGCGGCGGGGTCGGCGCGTATGCGCGCTTCTATCCGGCGGCGCTGTTCAACAACACGCTCGGTGTGCGACGCGTGCGCTTCGACGGCGTGGCCGATCGCCGGCGCATCGACCCGTACGTGTCGATCGGCTTCGAGGGCTACCAGGCGATCGAGCGCACTCGTTTCGACATGATGGATACACGGCTCACCTCGACGTGGCGGCGCACGGCGTTCGGCGTGCCGATCACGGTGGGCGCCGACGTGCGATTGATCCCGTCGCTCGCGGTCGGACTCCAGCTCGGAATCACGCCCCTCTTCGGCAGCGGCATCGACAAGAACGGAATCGAGAGCGACGGGCGCGGAAACGTGGTGCCGGTGTCGTCGCACTACGACAGCGTCGATGCAGTGAACGCGCAGTTCTTCTTCGGCGTGAGCGCGCGCTACACGCTCACGCTGTTCTGATCGATCAGCTCTGCGGCGGGCGCGACCCGCTGAACTGCAGGACGGTCTGGCAGTTCATCAGTGCGGCGCACGACGGCGAGCTATTGGTATTCGCCGTGTACGTGAGTGAGCCCTGCAGGGAATCGCCGATGAGCGTGCCTTCGATCCGTCCATCGAAGGTGTACGCGCATCCGTTCGAACTCATCGTGTTGGTGCCGTGGCGGACCATTTCGACGTGATTGCCCGATACGGTGCCGGTGAAAACGTTTCCGCCCGAGCCGAGCAGCGCCTGCGGTTGGAGCGCGGCGATGCCTTCGACCGTTCCGGAGACCGCGCCGTTCATCTGCGTCACGACGAAGCTCACGCCCGAGGCCGTGTCTCCGGGCGTGAAGAACCCGACACCACAGCCGTTCATCCCGTTCGTGGTGCTCACGGTGTAATGCCCTTCGACGTCGGCAGGCGCGCACCCGGCGAGTGCGGCAGAGCCGATGACGACAAACGCAGCCAACCCGAAACGCTTCATGGACGATCTCCTTCGAAAGACGGGCGGCGATCGTACGCGAGCGTTTCGACAAATCTCCACTCGACGTCACGCGCCGCCGCGCGCCGACACTGCGCGCGCGCGGACCATCGACACGCTCGACGCAGCAGTTCCCGCGGGGGATAGTTCGCGCGAACCGAATGAGTGAAAACCCGTCATCCGCGCGCGCGTGGTTCAAGAAACTGATCTATCCGTCGCTCGCGATCGGGCTCCTCGGGTTCGTCCTCGGGCTTCAGTACTGCCCCGCGATGGCGCGTCCCGCCGCGGATTTCACGCTCCCCGTGCTCGGCACCGACGGACGACCGACGGGCGATCGCATGCGGCTCGCGGATCAGCGCGGCAAGGTGGTGCTCGTCGACTTCTGGGCGACGTGGTGCCGACCTTGCCAGATGAGCACGCCGATCCTGGTGCGCATCGCCGATCGATACCGCGCGCGCGGTCTCGTGGTGATGGGGGTGAACGTCGACGAAGGGAGCCCCGAGATGGTGGGGCCCTTCATGCGCCACTTCGGGATCACGTATCCGGTGCTCTACGACGATGGCCAGGCTCAATCGGCGTACAGCATCCGCGCGCTGCCCACCGCGGTGCTCATCGATCGACAAGGCCGCATTCGACGCGTTCACACCGGACTCGCGGAAGAGCGCGATCTCGCGGACCAGATCGAGCACCTCCTCTAGGGGACGGTATTAGCTTTCTGTCATTTCGGGTCGTGCCCAGCTTCGCGGCCGAGTGCGTTTCGCAGCCTTTTCGCGGCGCGAAACGCGTGTTCGAACGAGGGCGGAAAGAAATGTCAGAAAGCTAATACCGTCCCCCGTCAGCGTGTGCCGTCACTCGGCGACACCACCCTGATTCACTCGTGCACGTTCGCGCGACGCGGCCTTCGTTCGAGGGTCGTCGGAACACGAACAGCGAGGGTGGGTCATGCGAATGATGTTGAAGGTTTCGATTCCGGCCGAGACGGGCAGCAAGGCAATCAAGGACGGATCGCTGCCGAAGACGATGAACAAGTTCATCGAAACGATGCATCCCGAGGCGGCGTACTTCTACGCAGAGGGGGGCAAGCGCACTGCGTTCTTCGTGTTCGATCTCAAGGATCCGACCCTCATTCCGAGCGTCGCGGAGCCCTTCTTCCTCACGCTCGGGGCGGGGATCGAGATGCACCCGGTGATGACCGCGGAAGACATGCGCACCGGTGTCGAACGCGCGATGAAGAACATGTGAACGCGCGCCGCGGGTTCGCGTTCATCCTTCGCGTGCGTACGGCTCGCCGCGCAGGATCGTGAACCCGCGGTACACCTGCTCCGCGAGAATCACGCGTGCGAGACGATGCGGCAGGGTCATCGAGCCGAGCGAGATGTTCCACGCCGCTTTCGCACGCACGCTCTGCGGCAGTCCTTCCGCGCCGCCGATCGCGAACACCGGCACCGAGCCTGTGTCGAGCACGCCGCCGAGTTTCTGCGCGAACTGTTCGCTCGAGAAATTCCTGCCCTTCACGTCGAGCACCACGAACTGCCCGCGCGCCCCGGCACTCGCGAGGACTTTCGCGAACGCCTGCTCCACGCGGT
>CBIHQZ010000059.1:0-12945 GCA_966212315.1 uncultured Myxococcales bacterium | reverse complement strand
CGATGAGCTTCGGGTACGTCTCGCCGGATTGACCGCGCGTGATGTAGATGTTCTCGGGCTTGATGTCGCGATGGAGCACGCCTTGTTCGTGCGCCGTCACGAGCGCGCCCATGATCGGCAGCGCGATGTCGAACGCCTCGCGAATGGGCATGCGCTGCCCTTCGAGCTTCGAGCGCAGGTCGTAGCCGGAGAGAAGCTCCTGAACGATGTAGAGCGACCCGTCGGCTTCCTGTCCCGACTCGATCAACTGCACGATGTTCTTGTGCTGGATCTTCGCGAGCGTTTCCGCTTCGAGCAGAAAGCGCCGGACGATCTGTTCGTCGCTCGCGACCTCGCGCCGCAGAACTTTCACGGCGACGCCGCGTCCGCTCTGCGTGTCGACGCCTTCGTAGACCGACCCCATGCCGCCCTGACCCAGCGATCGACCGAGGCGGTATCGCCCGTGGGCAACCGACGCGCGCGGCACGTTTTGTTCGGGGCGTCCGTCGTTCATGCGTGTTTCGCCGTACGGCGCGCGCAAGTCTATACCGAGCCGCCGGTCGGCGCTCGCATTCGTCACGTCGCGAGAGAGCGCTCGACTGTGTTACAGCACCGCCCCGGCGGGACGCGCACGAGATGGCACGACTCATCGATTGGTTTGTGGCGGCGGAAGACGCTTCGCCCTCTTCAGCAAGAATTCGTGGCCTGCGTCGGCTCGTGGTAGGTGCCGCGGTGGCGTCGGCCGGCTTCTTGTTCGCGTTGCAGGACGTCCACCGTGCGCGACCGTTCTTCTCCTCCCACGGCGGCATGCGGCTCCTGTGTGGCCTGCTCGTCGGGGTGGCCGTCGTCTTCGCACTGACCGGCTTGTACGGCGCGGCATTCGGCCGACCGCGCGGCGCCGATGTCACCTCGTCGTTGGTGAAGGTTGCGCAAGCGGTGTTCGTTCTCGCGTCGATCGGTGCGGTGTTCGTCACCCTCGTCGCGTTCCTCGGTGTGTCCACGCCGGACGAACCGCCCGCATCTCCGCTCGACGGAAGAACGTTCCGCCTGCCCGGTCCGAACGAGCGATCCGTGAGCTACGACGTCGGCGACGGCTCGATCACGATCGAGCGCGTCGCGCGCGACAGCGGGTTCTGAAAGTGCGCGCGCACTGCGCTCAGTTGGCGATGCGCAGCGTGTATTTCGAACAGCCCGTCGCCGCCATCGTCGTGGTGACGTGGATGTAGACGGTGCCCGGTGCCGGCGTGTTGCGCGTCGGCATGCCAACGCCGCCGTCGGCAGCGCCACCGTCGGGCGGCATGTCGAAGAACTCCCAATCGGTCAGCGCCGTCGCGCCGGCGGTGCGGTCGGGGCACGTCAGCTGCGAGCCGGCCATGCAGCCGCGCACGATGTCGAAGCGATACGCCATGCCCGGGTTCGTCATGAACGTGATGTGCGGATGCCCGCCCGGCGCGAACGTCACGCGAAGCCAGTTCTCGCCCATCGTCGTCGCGATCAGCCCATCGACCATCCGCGTGCCGCTCGGTGCGAGGGTCATCTGGTCCGACGGCGTTCCGCAGTTCGTCGACGTCGTGCCCGACTGACACTCGCAGCCGTTCGCCGGCGCGCGATCGAGATCGCTGTAACCCATGTTGCAGGATCCGACCTGACAGCGATTGTTCACGCACGCGCCGATGCCGTTCGCGACGGTGCACGTGGTGCCCGTACACGAGAACGCATCGTCCATCGGCGCGGTGTCTTGCGAGGTATCGCGGGGCGGGGCATCCATGCCGACCGAGATGTCCGTGGCCGTCGCGTCGCTGCCGCTGCCGTCGACAGGATTGCCGGCGATGGCGCAACTCACGATCAATCCCGCGGCCCCGACGCCCAGACCGGCGAGCGAGACTGGACGACGAAACCAAGGAGTACGTGACGGCATGCGCACAACGATAGCCGCATCCGGCGTGCGCGCGCTACTTGCGGACCGCAGCTTCGCTGTCATACGAACGACGCGATGTCACCCCTCGCACGTGTCGGACTACTCTCGGCCCTTTTCGCCCTCTCGGCTTGCGGCAGCGCGCAACCGACCGGACCGACGCAACGGGCGGCGGCGGCGACCAACGGTTCGCTCGAATCGCGCTCGGGCGTGGCATGTCAGCAGGACTCGGAATGCGAGGTCTGCTACCGCGCCAACACGTGCGGCGAGTCGATCGGCGCGGGCGATCCCGCGGTTTCCACACCGGATTGTCACGTGACCCCCCAGCCATTCTGCATGCCGCGCCGCGCCCACTGCGACAACGGCCACTGCGTCGCGCGCTGAGCGTCCCGACTGCGGGGTTTCCGCGATCGAAGCGCGTCGTCGCGAAGACCGCGGGAACCTCGGGGGGTGTCTGGATGTCACACTCCCCATCGTGGCATCGCGGATTGCAATCGAGGTGTGGTGGGGCGACGAGAAGGTCGTCGATGCGCGCACACACCTCCCTGCACGGCTCGGCGCGGTGCTCGCGACGACGTCCCTTCGCATTGCGGACGATGCATGGATTCGGAGCAGCGCCGGCGCGCTGCACGTGCGCGACGCTCGCGGAAACGAACTGGCGCGGGCGCGGATCGACCGGGGCGACGTTGCGACATGGCGAGTCGACGGACTGCGTATTCGCATTGCGGCCGCGAGTCCGGACGAGGCACTTCCGCGAAGGCCGCTCGATGCGGCGTGGTGGGCGTCGGTCGCACTCTCGCTCGTGTGCGTCGCTCTGCTCTTCGTGTGGACGCGCGCAAGGGTCGACGACGCACCGACCGCGGTAGAGATCCGAGCACGCGCTGCGCGACTCTCGCATCTCGCGGCGCGGTCGGCGGCATCGCCTGAGCCGTCGCGATCGAACCCTGTCGAGACGAACGCGGGTGCGGCGACGGAGGCAGCGAACGATCCGAGCGAAACGCTTCCCGACACACGTGCGGCGCGGAATGCAGGAACCGCTGCGCACTGGCGAACAACCGCTGATGCAACCGACCTTTCGATGCGCGGCATCTTGGCGACCGCACTGATCACACCACGACTCGCACGAATGATGAGTGCGACGGCAGCGGCGTTCGGGTCGATGGATCATGCGCCGCCGGGGTCCGTCGAATCGAGCGACGGCCGGGTGCACTACGGGTCGATTGCGCTCGGGTCGGGCGCCGGATCGGGATGCCCGCCGGGGGCGGATTGCGATCCGATCACGACGCGCGTGACGGTCGGCGATTCGTGGCGTCCGCGCGCCGCGGCGATCGCGCGATCCGAGATGCAGGCGCGGCGTGCGGCTGCGCCCGTCATTCGTGTGGCGCTGCCCGAGATGGGCGAGTTGACGATGGCGTACGTGCAGCAACGGATACGTCGCGATCTGCTGGCCGACGTTCAACACTGTTACAACGATCGACTCGAAGAGAACGACGCGCTTCCCTCGGGACGGGTCGTGGTGCGTTTCGAAGTGACGACCGACGGAACCGTTCGCGACGCGAGCATCGTGTCGAGCGCGATCGCACAGCCCGCGATCGAGGCGTGCGTTACGCGGGTTCTCTCTGCCGCGCATTTTCCGACCAACGAGACCGGCGCGCGCATCACGTACCCGTTCGTCTTCAGCTCGTTGATGCCCGACCGTTGATCGCCGAGGCGGTTTCGACCCCGTCGCCGTCATGACCCTCGCGTGACTTTCCGGCCTGGGCGACCATCGTCCTTGTACCGTCCCTCCCGACGAACGCACCGATGCACTTCGCCCACACGTACTTCGCACTCTCGCTCTTCCTCCTCGTCGTCACCGCGGCTGCCGTTCGCCCGACCGCATTCGGACGGCATCTCGACACGGCGCTGTCGTTCGCTGGAATGATCCTCGTGCTCGCGCTCCCGCAATTCGTGGCCGCGGGGCTCTTGCTGAGCGCATTCGCATGGTGGACCGGCGCGCTCGCGCATCCGGTCGGCGCGCTCGGCCTCGCGGTGCACGTCGCGTGTTGGTTCGTTCTCCTGCGCTACGCGATGCGTACCCACGTCGCGCTCCCGTCGCTCGACGGCAGCCCCGTGCGCGACGACGACCAACCCTTCTGCGAAGGGCTCACCGACGACGAGCGGCTGCAGCTGAAACCCGGCGCCGTCTCGTGGCGGCCGACGTTCACCTATCAGATCCCCGCGATGCTCTCGGTCTCCGTCGCGCGCGACGTTGTCTATCGCGAGATCAACGGCGTGCGCCTTCGCGTCGACATCTATCGACCGCGCACGGCGATCGGCCCGCATCCCTCGGTGGTGTACGTGCACGGTGGCGGCTGGGTCACCGGCACGCGGCGGCAGTCGCGCTTCATGATGTACGAACTTGCCGCGGCGGGCTCGGTGGTGTTCTCGGTGTCGTACCGGCTCGCGCCGCGCCATCCGCTTCCCGCTGCGATCGAAGACGTGAAGGCCGCGATCGCGTGGGTTCGCGCACACGCCGCGGAGTACGGCGGCGACCCTTCGCACATCATCGCGATGGGCGGTTCCGCGGGCGGACATCTGGCCGCGATGGCGGCGCTCACCCCGAACGAGCCGCGCTTCCAGCCCGGTTTCGAGCGCGCCGACACGCGCGTGCAGGGCGCAGTGATTCTATACGGCGCGACCGACATCGAAGCATCGTTCGGCAGCGACGGCAGTACTGCGATGGCGATCCTGCTCGAGCGGCTCGTGTTTCGCGCGCGCTTTCGCAGCGACCCCGATCGGTTCCGTTCGCTCGCGCCGATCAACCATGTGCGCGCAGATGCTCCGCCGATGTTGTTCGTCCACGGCGAGACCGATCGTGTCGTCCCCATCGCGCATTCACGCAACACGATCGGGAAGCTCCGTGCGATCGGCGCGCGGCAGGTTCATCTGCTCGAAGTGCCGTTCGGGCAGCACGCGTTCGAAGTGTTCCCGTCGCCGCTGCATCAGCGCGCGGTGCGGGTCATCGTGCGGTTTCTCGAAGGGGTCCGGCGCGGTCGCGCGACGAATGCCGCGCCAGCCGTGCACGAAGCCGAGTGATCTGATCAGCGCGTGACGGTGCCGACGTTGCCGAAGCGATCGGTGACCTGCGCACTGCGAACGTTGGCGGCATCACTGCCTGCGTCGATTACGATGTGCCCGTCGTTCGTGACCGCGACCGCGGTGAAGGTCCGTGTCGTCGTGTCGGCGAGTGTCAGCACGACGTCGGCCATGCCGCCGCGAAGCGGCACCAGCTGATTCGAGTTCGCGGTGAGATCGAGCAGACGCCATCCGTCGGTGGCGAGGAATCCGGCGGTCAGATCGATGCTGGTGCCCGTGACGGCGATCGTGGTCTCGATCGCGGCGGGCGTGACGTCGAACGCGTTGCTGTCGAGCGTGTAGCCGGTGCCCGCGATATGGAATCGATAGCGACCCAGCGCGACGCCCGGGCGATCCGAGACGTCGTCGAGCGCGGGCGCGCCGAAGGGCGTTACGGCCTGCCATTCCGCGACCCAGTAGTGCGTGCGCGGCGTTGCACCGGTGCGTCGAAGCGGGTCCGGTGTCCACGTGAGGAGCACGTCGAGATCGCTGACCGCGCGACCGCTGCGACGAGTGACATCGGCGAAGACACCCGGCGACGTTTCGTGCTGCAGCGTGATGTGCGGCGTCCCTGCCATCGGGTCTTCGCCGATCCACACGAACCGCGCGCTCTCGAGGCGGCGGATCGACGCGGGCGGCTGCGCGGCGGCGAGCATGGTGTGATTGCGCGCGTAGACCGTGGGAGGAATCGTGGCCGGCACGGTCCCCGCCATCGGGCTCGGGTCCGCCGGCGGAACGGTGACCGTCACGCCCGGCATGTTCTGATCGAGGGCCGGCGTGCGATAGCGATTCGTTCCACCGGCTGCGCCGTCTTCGCGCATCGGCGTCGCCGCGAGTCGCGCCACCGCCACCGCGTTGTCTGCGATGTATTCGCCCTCGAGCGGTCCCCACATGTTGATCGATGGCTCGTACCCGGCGCGCAGCCAGTCTTCCGGCGTGAGCAGATAGCCGATGTGTCCCTGCGAATAGCCGACGACGATGGTGTGGTCGGCGGGAAACGGCGACGTCGCGCGCACGTGGTCGGCGAGGATGTTCAGCGGTTCGCCCGGCAGCGTGACCATCATGAAGTCGCCGATGCGAATCGCGCTGACCGTCGTTCGCGTTGCGGCACACACCGGGAACGGCGATTCGAACTGCACACCCACCAGCGGCCCGAGAAAACGCACGGCCGAATCGACACGCAGGCACGAACGGTACGGCCGCGACATCTCGGTACCGGGCATCTGACCGGCCGCGAGCAGTGCCACGTGGTCCTCGCCGCAGAGCGCTGCCCCCTGCGGCGCGTTGAACTCGTCGATCGGTGAGACCACCGCGCCGTTCTGATCGAACACCACGCCATCGGCATGTTCGCGACGGCCGAAGGGCGCGTACGTGAGTCCGCCGTCGCGTGCGGTGAATGTGCGCCAGTCGGTGCCCAGCGGGATCGATCGCGTCAGCATCTCGATCGGCAGCTGCGCCTGCGCCGCGGTGCCGGCCGCTTCGTACACCGGAAGAATCTGCTCGCGTGCGTAGCGGCCGACCGTCTCTGCGCGCGAGAACTGGTAGCAGAAGCGCTTCCCCGTGCAGTCGAGTCCACCGGTGCCCGACGGCGACACGTCACCGGCCGCACCCTGTGCGTGGATCACCACCACGCGTCGATCGAAGTGTTCTTCCAACGCGCGCTCGATCGCACCCGGTGCATCGCTCGAGGCGAGGTTGTTGTCCGCGTCGTTCACGGTTCCGTGCACGCCGAAGACAGCCATCATCGCGATCGGATCGCCGGCCATCGTGTCGACCCGCATCACATAGAGGTCGTGATCCTTGCGGTGATTCCCACCGGGGAGGTCGTCGTTCTCGCCGCGACGATCGTGGCTGACCATGTCCATCGGATCGAAGTTCGGTTCGTGCGCGATGCCGATGCGCGCAGGCGCACGGTTCGCGAGGGCCTGCTGCGCGACCGTCACCGCGGTGCTCACGATGCGATCGAAGTTCGCGCGACGAAACACGCTGAGCCCGACGCCGAGCCGCGTGTCGGGCGTGTACTGCGAAAGCTCCGAGTGGGTGTGGCTCGTGAGAAACAGCACTTTTCCCGCGTATTGCGGGCCCAGCCCTTCGGCGATCGCATGAGTCAATCCGTCGGCCGCGAGCGCCAGATCGGCCTTCACGATCACGATCGTCTCGCCGCCCGCGGTGATGGCGATCACGCGTACGCGCGGGGCCGACTCGATGCCGACCGACGGATGGAACAAGCCCGCTTGCTCCACCACCCGGTCGTCGACCTTGCTGACCGATCCCGAGAACTGCGCGCGCGCCGTGAAAGCCCCGAGGGCCGTTCCGACCGGCAACTCCAGAACCGCTTCGGCGGCGCCCGCCGTGACATCGCCCGCGGTCACGGTTCCGCCGTTGTTCGCGGTCGCGGGCAGCGGATCGTATTCGCAATTCATCGTCGTGAACGGCTGCAGGTCGAGCGGCGCATCGACCCCCGTGTCGGCCCCTCCGTCCGAAGTCGCGTCGGTCGCAGCGTCGGCATCGGAACCGGACGGCGCGGGGCAACCCGTGAGCGAGAGGACGAACCCGGCGACCAGAAACGAACGGCGGGCGGCGACGTGAAGCATTGGCTCGATCCCTTGCGAAAAGAGTGGGCGCGCGATCCGAAGGCGCGGCGAATGATCGCTCCATCTCGCGCCCCCGAGCGAGCGCGAATCGAGCGTTCGAGCCCGAACGGCGGCGGTCCGAATGTCGAACTTTCGCCCCCCGCCTCGGAACTGCCGTACGATCCCGTCGCAGCAGCGCATGGCCGCCAATCCGCAAAAGCTCATCGGCCAGTGGGTTCCCGGGGGATACCGCATCCAGCGATTCATCGGCTCCGGCGCGTTCGCGTGGGTGTACTACGCGACCAACGCGCAAGGCGGGAGCGGTGCGATCAAGGTGCTGCAGGCGCCGACCGACGAAGCGCGCACGCTCTTCCAGCGCGAGATGAAAGTGCTGCGCGCGCTGCCGAAGAACCCGTACTGCGTGACGTACATCGACGACGGCGTCACCGACGACGGGATGCTGTTCCTCGTGATGGAGTACATCGACGGGGCGACGCTCAAGGACGCGTTCAAATTCAAACCGGTGTGGCAGGTCGAAGAAGCGTGTCAGCTCACGTTGCAACTCTGCGAAGCGCTCGCGGGGCTGCATCGCCTCGGCGTCGCGCATCGTGATCTCAAGCCCGAGAACGTGATGCTCACGCGCGACTGGCACGTGAAGCTGATGGACTTCGGGCTGGTCAAGGACGCGCAGGGGCTGCTGCAGCTGTTCGAGAAGGAAGACATTCTCACCGGCAAGGACTTCGCCGAGAACATCGACCGCGCAATGCTCGCGGGGACGCCGGAATACATGGCGCCCGAGCAGTTCTCGGATCCGATGGTCGAAGACGAATCGCAGGCGAAGACCGACACGTGGTCAGACGTCTATTCGCTCGGGCTGATCTTCTATCAGCTGGTCACGGGTCAGAAGCTCTTCCCGTTCAAGCCGCAGGGGAACGATCAGAAGGCGTATGCGCGCTCGCTGCTCGCGTACATCAAGGAACGAACGGGCGCCGACGACTCGCAACTGCGTCGTCCCGACAACATCCCCGACATGCTGTGGACCGTGCTCGTGCGGTCGCTCAAGCAGAACCCGAAGCAGCGTTTCCACAACGCGGTCGAGTTCGGCGATGCATTGCGGAAGTATCTCGACACCGGCACCGCGGACGACTTCGCCGACGACGAGCACACGTCGATGGCGGACATGGCATCGCTGATGGCGGGCCTCGGTGGGCTCTCACCGCTGCGACCCGCGGCGAGTCCTGCGCCGACTGCCAACCAGCCGTCATCCGAGCCGCCGCGTCCGCGTTCGGTGCGACCGCCGAGCGACGATCACGGTGCGAAGCAGAAGCCCGGGATGGCGCCGGTGCTCGATGTCGGCGCGGTGAAAGCCTACAGCGACGAGCGACTCAATCAGGCGCGACCCGAGTACACGCTCCCGCCCGGTGCGTTGTTCGCGAACCAGATTCCGGTGCCGGTCGGACGGCCGCAGAACAATGGATCGCAGGGCGCGCCGGCCAACGTACCCGCAGCGTTCCAGATGGGCCCCCCCGCGGCAGCAGTTCCTGCTGCGCCCGCGACGAGCGAGCCGAGCGGCGTGGGACGCGTGCTCGGGTTGATCTTCGGCGCGTTGGTGCTCGCGATCGCAGCAGGTGCCGCGACGTACTTTCTGATGCTGAAGCACTGAAGGGGCTCGACCCGACGCGGGCGGCTCGCGCACACCGCGCGACCGCGCGGCGAACGCCCCGGTGACCGCGCCGCGCTGCGAGATGTGTCCCGAACGCCCTCGACACGGCGGGGGCATCCATGGAGCGACTATGGACGGGGCCTGACACGTCGGGGGGCGTCCATGGAGCGACTATGGAGGGGGCCCGACGCGTCAGGGGGCATCCATAGAGCGACTTTGAACTGGGCCCGACACGTAAGGGGCATCCATCGAGCGACCATGGACGGGGGGCGACGCGTCGGGTGCCCGCTCGAGAGTGTTTTCGGCGCGAAACAGACCGTGATCCGCAGCCGCCACGCGCGCGTTCCGCGGTGCGTGGCCCACCTCGTCACTGCATACTCGTCGTCGATGTCATCGCGCCCGCGCGGTCGCCGCCTGCTCTTTCCATTCGTTGCGACATGCCTGCTCGCGTGTGGCAACCGTGGCAGCGGTGAGAGCAACAGCGGGCGCGCGACGGGCGAAGGCGAAGTGGTTCCCGCCGCGATCGCACCCGCGCAGCAACACGACGCCGCCGGAGTAGCAGGCGAGTGCGTGATGAGCACGCCGTTCGCGCTCGCGGAAGGGACCGGGAACGTACTCGGTGTCTGGCGAGAGCCGTCGATGGGCGCGCTCTACGCGGCGAGTCCGAATCCGCGCGCGAGCAACGAGGTCGTCGTGCGGCGCGCGTCACTGCCCGATGGCGCACTCTCGATCGTGCGAACCATCACCGCGCCGGCGGGGAGCACGGTGCAGAACGTGTGGCGTGCGTTCGGTGGCGACATGATGGTCGGCTATCGCGTCGGCAACTCGCTTCGTCTCGGACGCGACGACGGCAGCGGGTTCCGCGAGCAGCCGCTCACCGGGTACTACACCCCGTCGCGCGATCGCTCGATCGGACCGGTCGACGATCCGAGCGAGTCGCACGCGATCGGCGTGCTCAGCGAAGCGACGGGGTACATCGCGTACGCGTCGTTGTGCGTGACCTCGGTGGGACCGACCGCGACGCTGCTGTTCTGCTCGCACTACTGGCCGAACACGTCGACCGCGCGCCGGCTCAACATCGTGCCGGGTGCTCTCAACAGCGCGAGTCCGATGGCGCAGGCGCACACCTACGGTGGACCGACGTCGACCGTGGTCGTCACGCGCGGCGGTTCGTATTCGTGGGAACCGCTCGGACGTCTACCGGGCGGATCGGGCACCGGCGTACCGCGATACGGCTACGGCTACACGCGACGCTCGGCCATCACCGACACCTCGCGCGGCGGGCCGATGGCGGCGCCGAGCGTTGGCGGGGCCGTGGTCGCGTGGGTGAACGAGCGCGGTGCCGTCGAAGTGCAGGCTGTCTCGGCAGCGGGAACCGCGAACGCAGATCCCGTCACGCTGCCGTTCGTCGACGCATCGCTCGAAGACCTGGTGAGCTTCGGCGGTGAAGTGTTGATGACACTGACCACGCGTGCGGATCGCACGGCGCACCCCGCGACGACGACGTTCGTGCGTCTCTCGCAATCGCTCGACCGCGCGATGCCCGTGACGATCGCGCCGGTGCGGGTGTCCGTCGCCGGGGCGCGCATCACCACCGTGTCGCCCTCGCGCCTCGTGCTCTGGTCGCCGAGCGCGGGGAACGCCGTCAGCGCGGAGTGTCACCTGTCGGGGATGTGATTCGGCCGAGTGCTACGGTGCCGAACATGAGCGACTGGCGTGAGCATCTTCTCGAGTCGACCGAAGCGATCCACCAGATGTTGCGCGAGGTGAAGAGCGTCGCGGTGCTCGGCATCAAGACCGACGCGCAATCGGATCAGCCGGCTTTCTACGTCCCGCAATACGCGCAAAAAGCCGGACTCCGCGTGATCCCGGTGCCGGTGTACTACCCCGAGGTCACCGCGATCCTCGGCGAAAAAGTCTTCCGCACGGTCGCAGCGATTCCGGGCGCGGTCGATCTGGTCGACGTGTTCCGCAAGTCGAGTGACGTGACCGCGCATGTCGACGACATCCTCGCGAAGAAGCCGCGCGCGGTCTGGCTGCAATCGGGCATTCGCAACGACGCGGCGGCCGAGCAGTGGGCGCGCGCGGGCATCGACGTGGTGCAGGACCGCTGCTTGTACGTGGAGCTTCGCAAGCTCGGTCGATAGCGACGCTTGCGCGCTTCCCGCGGCGCTGCGAATACTCGCGCGCGTTCGCCATGCCAATCGTTGCCACCGAGTTCCCGTTGTTCGCGACCGCTGCCAAGGGGACCGAAGGCGCGTTGCGTGACGAGCTGCGAGAGATTCGCTTCCGCGGAATTCGAGCCGATCGCGGCGGCGTACATTTCACCGGCACCCTCGACGACGCGGCGCGCGCTTGCCTGCACAGCCGCATCGCGATGCGCGTGCTCGTGCAACTCGCGACCTTTCCGGCGGCCTCTCCCGAGGCGCTCTACGATGGCGTGCGGGCCATCGATTTCGGGCCGTTTCTCACGCCGCGACACACCCTCGCGGTGAGCGCCACGTGCCGATCGAGCCAGCTGACGCACACGCAGTTCATCGCGCTCAAGACCAAGGACGCGATCGTCGATCGCATGCGTGACGAACAAGGTTCGCGTTCGTCCGTCGATGCGAGCAACCCGGACGTGCGTATCGCGGTGCATCTCGTGAAGGACGTCGCGACGGTCTATCTCGACGCATCGGGCGATCCGCTCCATCGACGCGGCTACCGGCGCGACACCACCGAGGCGCCGCTCAAAGAGACACTCGCCGCCGCGATCCTGCGCATCGCGGGATGGGATCGCGCGAGCCCGCTCGTCGATCCGATGTGCGGCTCGGGAACGTTCGTCATCGAAGCGGATCTCTGGGCCCGTGACGTGGCGCCGGGCATCGCGCGCGATTTCGGGTTCGAACGATGGCTCACTCACGACGACGACGCGCGCGAACGCTTCGAAGCGATGCGCCTGGCGGCGCGCGCTGCACAGAAGAACGAGTCTCCGCTGCTGGTGGCGTGCGATCTCGACGAGTCCGCGCTCGGCGTGGCGCGTGGCAATGCGGCGATGGCCACCGCGCGCGGAATTCGATTCGAACGCAGACACGTGCGCGACATCGAACCCACCGATCCGCCGGGCTTCGTCGTCACGAATCCGCCCTACGGCGAGCGTCTCGTCGCGGCCGACACGCTGTACGCGGACATGGCGAAGTCGTTCACGCGATTGCGAGGGCACACGATCGCGATTCTCGCGGGCACGCCGGACATCACAGCGGCGCTGCCGATGCGAGTGCAGCGGCGCGAGCACACGCTGTTCAACGGGAATCTCGAGTGCCGATTGGTGATGTGGCGGAACGGGTAGCGCGGACCTCACCCCAGCTGCCGCTCGCCCCTCTCCCTCGACGCCACCGCGTGGAGCGCGCTGGCGTCATCGAGAGAGGGGCTGGAACGATGGTGGCGTGAGGTGAGATCGGCAACGAGGTAGTGCGAGTGCAGATGCGTTGAGTGCGCATTGCGTGCATTGCGTCTCCGTTGCCCCGCGCGCGCCGGTTCCTGTCCACGCACCACCCTCGCTCGCACGTGGCCCCGCGCCCTCGACCTCCCCGGCCCGCCGCACCACCGCGATCGCAATTCACCAACCACGCATCATCCTTCGAGCCCCTCTCTCGACGACGCGGCGGGTGAACCCGCGGCAACGACTCCTAAGCTTCGCCTGCGCGAAGCTCGCG
>CBIHQZ010000058.1:0-12967 GCA_966212315.1 uncultured Myxococcales bacterium | reverse complement strand
TCATCGCGCTCTCGCTCGTCACCGCGTTCGCAGCAGGCTGCGGCGGTGGCGGTGCAACCACGCCGACCACCACCGAAACGCAAACGTCGTCCGGTGCGAGTGCCTCGCCTGCGCCGGCCACTGCGCCGGGCGCGCCGCTCGCCATCACGCCGCTGACGATCCGCGGGACGGCCGAGAACATGGCGGGTCACGCAATCGTGTTGCGCGCCGACGGGACGATCGCAGCCGACGAGCACGTGCTCGGTCGCATCGACGGCACGCGCGTGCTCAACCCCGAGGGGACCGTGGTGTTCGAGGTGATGCCGAACGGACATCTCGCGGCGCCGGGTCACGGTGAAGGGCCGGAACTCACGGCCGATGGCGCCCTCGTCGCGCCCGATGGTCGCATCGTCGTGAATGCCGACGGCACGATCGAAGAGCGCCGCCCGAATGGTGAAGTGCGGCCCGCGCCGTTCCGATTCGAGACCATGCCACCGGATGCGCGTCGCACCGCAGTGGTCGTCGTGGCGCTGATCACGATGGTGTCCGGAGAACCGCAGGCGGGACCGGCGCACGAAGTGTCGGTCGGTCCGGCGGCCGAGGCGCCTTCGTCGGCACCGCCGCCCGCATCGTCGGCACCGCCGGCAGGGCGTCGTCGTCGCGCGCACTGATTCGCGCCGCTCGTTCGCCCACACTCACACCACGTCCCGGCATCCATGCACGAGGCATCGCAGCGAGGGAGCCGCTGACTCCCCCGCTCGACCTCACTCCGCACGCCCCGTATCGTTCGCGCCTCGGAGGTTGCGCACGCATGAAGGTCGTCATCACGGGCATTACCGGCATGGTCGGCGAGGGCGTTCTTCTCGCGTGTCTCGAGGATCCGCGCGTCACGAAGGTGCTCGGTGTCGCGCGCAAACCGAGCGGTCACACGCACGCGAAGCTCGAAGAACTCGTGGTGAGCGACTTCACGAGACTCGAAGGGCACGGGGCTGCGCTCACGGGTTACGACGCGTGCTTCTACTGCGCCGGTGTCAGCTCGGTCGGCATGAACGAAGCCGACTACACGCGCGTCACCTACGACACGCCGATCGCGTTTGCAGAGAAGCTCGTCGCACTGAATGCCGCGATGGTGATGTGCCACGTGAGCGGCGCGAGTACGGACTCGAGCGAGAAGGGGCGCTTGATGTGGGCGCGCGTGAAGGGGCGAGCAGAGAACGCGCTGATGAAGATGCCGTTCAAGAGCGTCTACAACTTCCGCGCCGGATTGATGCTCCCGATGCGGGGGCAGAAGAATCTGAAAACGGGGTATCGCATCGCGCTCGTCGCGGCGCCGCTGATGAAGCTGTTCTTCCCTGCGCTGACGCTGCGGGATGTCGCGCGCGCGATGGTGAACGCGGCGACGGTCGGTGCGCCGAAGCAGGTGCTCGAGGTGAAGGACATCGCGTCACTCGCGGCGGCGGCGTGAGGGGAGCGACGCGATGACTGTGCAGCCGAAGACCGTTGCGCTCTACGCGATGCTCGGCGCGCTGATCGCGTTCGCGATGTATCGCCGGTTCCGACGGACCTTCGGCCGGCAGCTCGTCACGCCGAAGCGAATGACCGCGCGCGTCGTGCTCTTCGGGATCGCCGGCGCGGTGATGTTGAGCGTGTACTTCAGTCCGACGATGCTCCTCGCGGCCGCGGCGGGTGCGATTCCGGGCGCGGTGCTCGGTCTGGTCGGGATCCACTACACGCGCATCGAAGCCACGGCCGACGGGCGCTACTACACGCCGAACGCGTGGGTCGGCGGCGCGGTCAGCGCACTCTTTCTCACGCGCGTCGCCGGACGCCTCGTCACGATCTATCAGGTGACATCGACCGCGGCGGCCAGTGGTGAAGCGATGCCGGTGAGCGGACTGAAGAAGAGCCCGCTGACGCTCGCGATCTTCTTCGTGCTCGTCGGCTACTACGTCGTCTATTACTCGGGCGTCTTGCGACGCGCACGGCAGGTCGCGCCGGCGTCGGTACCCGCGAAGTCCGCGATCGGGTGAGCGCGACATTCTCGCGGTCGCTCGGCATCGCGCTCTACCCCGGCTGAAGCCCGCGGAGACCGAATTCCAGCGAGTGCTCGATGTACTTCCCCTTCCTATGAAATCTCAAGCGCGCCGACGCGCCACCCCATTGCCCCCGCAGCCGACTCACACACTCAATGCACCCGCGGATCGCCCCACGCCATCCCCGCATTCGGCCCGCTCGGCACCATTCGATCGTCACACCGCGCCGCGAAGGGGAACCCGAGATCGATCACCGCGATCACGTCGCGGACTTCGTTCGCGCTGAGAAAGCCGCGATGGTCGGGGCCGGTGAAGTTGCGCGTGGGGTCGAGATCGCGTCCCGTGAGCACTTCGACGAGGTAGCTGTCCGCTGCGTTGCCACCCACCCGATCGCCGCGGCCGATGTTCGCGTTGAGGAAGCCGCTCAGGTACACGAAGCGCGCGCCGTCCTGTGCCCAGAGGTTCTGGTACGCGGGGTCCCATGGTGCGAGTTCGCCCATCGGATCGTGCGCCGCGATGTGCGCGGCGTATGGGGCGGCGGTGCGGTACTCGGACTCGTCGCGGCGGAAGAACCACGCGTACGAGAGCGAGTAGTTGTAGCCGGGCACGCGACGATCCGTCGGCACGAACGCTAGGTAGTCGTTGCTCGCGAGACCGGGCTGTGTCGCCCATCGACCCGCCGGGTAGTTGGCGGTGCGTGAGTACTCGCGTTCGAGGCTCAACTCGCCGGCGGGGTTCGAACCCGAATGACACGACACGCACGCACGATCGAGTAGTGGCCGCACCGCGTGAAGGAACGTCATGCGGCGCGCGTCGACGCCGGTGGCAGTGAGATCCACGGGCGCGGCAGCACCCGCTTCGGTGCGGTAGTCGAGCGGGATGTTCGGGAGTTGGTCGTGCTGCGTGAGCCCGACGAACGGCTGCGTGTCGACGGTGCCGTGGCACGACGAGCATTGCGAACGGTACTGATCACGACGCACCGACGTGTCGATCGTGCGACCCGGCGGAAGCGTGAAGACGCGTGAGTGCTGCATCACCACGTGGCCGTCGGCATCGATGCCTTGGAACAACAGGAGGCGACCGCTCGGCACGCGCACGCTCACAGAACCATCCGCATGAAGCGGGACATCACCGTACGCATCACCACCGGCACTCGCGGGCACCACGAAGCGTGAGTAGCCCGAGGCGTTGTTGATCCCGAGATGCGTAGGGTGGTCGTACGACTCGGCGTTCACCGAATCGCGATACGGAATGTCGTCGTTGAGGCACGCGTTGCCGTCCATCTCCTTGGCGAGCACGCGCAACGCGACGATGCGATCGAGCGCGCTCATCACCGCCGTCTTGTTGCCGGTGCCCGGATCGGGGGCGACGCGGAAACTGAACCACAGCGGAACGTTCGCGATGTGAAGGTTGCTCGCGTGCTGCGATTCGTCGGCTTGCCACGGCTGCACGCGCGGCGGCGCGCGACGACCGACCCACACCGGGTAGCGCAACATCGCGCCGGCGGGAGGCGCGAGCACGAGTTCGCGATCGCCGCGCGCGTTCATGCGGTAGATCCCCATGTGCTGCGGAACGAATGCAGCGAGCGATGCGATGCGCGCCGCATCGTCACTACCGCTCGCGTAGTTGAGATAGAGCGCCTCGCCCTGCTGCACGTAGGTGCGCTCGGGATTGATCGCGAGGAGCGCGCGCCCGTCGGGGCTGTACGAAGGGTCGGCGTAGAAGCGATCGATCACGCAACTCGGTCCGTCGGGCGGTTGCGTGCAGTAGCCGTCAGGGAAGTCGATGACCTGCTCGAAGACGGTCGTGTCGACGATGCGATGACTCGGGAGCGCACTCTCGATGCCGGTGCCGAGCGTGTGGTCGGCGACGAACGGCACGTAGTTCTGGATCGCGCTGCGGCGGCGACCGGTCATGCCGAACACGAGACCGTTCGCGAGCTGCGTCGCGCGCCCCCACATGTTCGGACCTTGCAGATGACCGAAGAACACCGGGATCTCGGCCATCCCGTCGGCGGTGGCCTGTGTGTAGAGATGGCGATCCATTCGTTCGAGGTTCCACGTGTGGAACACGACGTTGCCGTTGCGCAGGAAGAACGGTGAGTCCGCTTCGCCGCCTTCGTTGTCGTAGATGGTTCGCGCGTCGGTGCCGTCGGTGCGCACTGCGATGATGTTGTTGGTGTGATCGAAGCCGTGATAGGTCGTCGTGCCGTCGACGCCGGAGCGGGGATCGGGACGCTGGCTCGAGAGATAGACGCGCTGATCGTCGGGCGAGAATGCGGGCGTGCGGTCGTTGCGACGGCGCATGCGGAAGTGCTTGTCGTAGTGGCCTTTGAGCGGGAGTCCGTCGGCGCCGAGCAGGCCGAAGGGATCGCTGCGCGCGACGGTATCGCCGTGATTCGCGGGGAGGAGGAAGCGTGCATTCAGCGCGTGACCGTCCGAACCGATGTCGGCGATGCACACGTTCCAGCGCACGTCGTTGACCCAGTCGGCGGGCGTGAGCGAGAGGCGGCACTCGAATGCGAGTTGCGTCCCTGCGTGATTCACCGCGAGGTTCGCGAAGTCGCATCGTCCGTCGGCGCCGCAGAACGAAGCTGGGAGGAACTCGAAGGGCGCGCCGGTGGGCGCCATCGTGTCGGGTGCGAGTCGCTGCATCATGACGTGCGCGCGCTCGCGAAGGCCGTGATCGGCGCGAATCGGGTCGGCCTCGAAGGCCCACGCGGTGGCGGGCATCTGCACGTAGGCGAGGTATTGCGTCGCGCTCGCGGCGCCGCAGGTGGAGCAGCGATCGGCGCGTTCCTGCGCGATCCATTCGTGCAGCGTCGTGTAGAGCGCGTCGGTGGTGGTGAGCCGCGCGCCGCCGCCATGCGCGATTCCGTTCGGCGCACCGGGCCCGAGTGCTTTCACGAGAAGGCGGCTCTCGTCGGGTGCGTCGATGGAGATCTGGTCGACGAAGGTCTGATAGTTCGCTTCGGTCTCGGCGGCAGTGAAGCTCGCACCGGCGCGACGAAGGCTCGCGAACGCGAAGCGATCACCGACGTGGCATGGCGCGCAGTGTTCGGCGAGGGCGGGTTGCACGCGCGATTCCCAAAGCAGGCGTGCCGCGCTCGGCGGGCCGGCGTCGATCGGGACCGTTGCGTCGTCGGAGCCATCGAGGGCATCGACGCGACGCGCGTCGGAATGATCCGCGCTCGCGTCGGAAGGCGACGCGGGTGGCGAGCATGCACCGAGCGCAGACACGAAAGAGGCGAGGGTGATTGCGAGGCGAAGCGAGGTGGCACGCATCACCGACCACGCTATCAACGCAGGCGCACATGAAACACTCGGTCGCACGGCCGAGCCGGCGCGTCATGACGTGGTGCGAGGCGGGGGTTGATCGGCGCGTGAACTCCGGCACGTGACGACGCGCCACCACGAACGCGGAGCGGCCGAATCAGCGCGTCAGGCGGCGACGCCGGCGCGCGGATGCAGCGAGCGCGAGGACTGCGAAGGACGCGAAGGCGAGTGGGCCGCGTGTCGCATCGTGGGGAGCATCGACGTGGCATCCGCATCCACCGGTCGAATCTATTGAGGGCTGGGGCTCGTACTCGCACCCGTACTCGCGCTCGTGCCCGCACTCGCACCGGTGCCCGCACTCGTACTCCCGCTCGTCCTCCCGCTCGTACTCGCATGCTCGACTCCCGCTGCGCGCGTCGGTGCGGCGGGTACGAGCGACGGCACATCGACCAGCAGCGTCACCACCCCGATGTGATCGTGTTCCCATGAAGCCGTGCTCATCGCGGTCGCGGGGACCAGTCGGCTGCGGAACATGTACCCCACGTCGATTCGCGTGGTCGGATTGATCTGGAATGCGACGCCGGCAGTGGCGCGATTCTGATTGAAGCCGTCTTGGGTGAGATCGAAGAGCACTTCGTCGATCACGAACGGAAACACCACCGCGCCGACGGGCTGATAATTCACGCGAAGCTGATTGCGGTACCGCCAACGCACGCCCGACTCGCGCCATCGCATCTCGATGCGGTTGCGGTCGTTGATGGTGATGGGACCGAAGCGTCCGAAGAAGTTCGGTTCCAATTCGGCGCGGAACTCGAACACGTACTGACCGCACGAGGCCGACGCACCCATCGCGCATCCACCGGCGGTGCGCGTGCCTTCGAACGTTCCGTGCGCGCCGATGACGAGAAAAGGCGCGACCCATACGAGCGGGCCGATGCGGAGATAGCTGTCGTACAAACCCGAGAAGCGCCCGGCCTCGCGTGCTTCGGTGTAGACGCGCAGTGCGACGCGCGGCCAGGTCGGTCGCTCGGTGCGAACGATCGGAAGGCGGTATTCGAACTGCTCCCAGGCTTCGCCGTCGGCGTGAGCGACGGGTGCATGCGCGAGCAGCGCGCAGACGAGGGGGGAAAGTGCGGCAGAGCGAACCGGACGTTTCATCGTGACGCGACTCCCATGAACGAGGGCGGACGATGCCACGCGCGCGGAGTACGTCACTGCGGTGAGTCGTCGCGCTGTTGGCCGCGCCGGGCCCATTGGGCCACAGCGCGGACGTGGGTCAGATCCCGCTCCCCGTGTCGGCAATCGCTTCATCAACCGGCGGGGCGATCTCCACCGGCAGCTTCACACGCAGCGTCGCGCCGTTTCCGGGCGTGCTCTCGGCGTCGATCGTTCCGCCCAGCGCGGAGACGATGCCGTGACAGATCGAGAGCCCTAGGCCGGTGCCGACGCCGACAGGTTTCGTCGTGAAGAACGGATCGAAAACGTGCGGAAGAATCGCAGGCTCGATGCCGCATCCGGTGTCACTGACTTCGACCACGACGAACGCACCGTCGGGGCACTTCGCGCGCACGCGGATCTCGTGTCCGCTCGAATCGCCGACGGCATCGACGGGGATCGCCTGCACTGCGTTGAGCACGAGGTTGAGAAACACTTGTGCGAGACGCGATTCGTTCGCGCACACGGGCGGCACTTCGTCGAAGTCGCGGATCACGCGGGCGCGCGTGCCGATCTCGTGCTTCGCCATCTGCAGCGTCGCGTCGAGCACGGTGCGCACGTCGACGAAAGAACGGCGCACGTCGTCGGGTCGCGAGAAGGTCTTCAGGTCACGCACGATGTCGCGCACGTGAAGCGCGCCCTTGGTCGTGTCTGCGAGCAGCCCCAGCACCTCGGTGAGTCGCTCGGAGGTCGATCCGCGCAGTTCTTCGTCGAGCCCGCGACGGATGTATTCGAGGTTGAGAAGCATGTACGCGATCGGGTTGTTCAACTCGTGGGCGACACCCGCCGCGAGCGTGCCGACCGATGCGAGTCGATCGGTCTGCAGCAGCCGTGCGCGCATCTCGTTTCGCTCGGTGACGTCGCGCGCGATGAGCAACGTCGCCGGCGCCCCTCGAAAACTGATCTCGAGCCGCGACGACTCCACGGTGACCGATCGTCCGTCGACAGTGCGCCAGTGATTCTCGCGCAGTGCATCCACGTCGATCACGCCCGGCCATGCCGATCGCCGCTCCGGTGCGATGGCGTCCAACATCAATCCCCGCAGTTCGTCGGGCGTTGCGTACCCGAGCATCGACGTCGCGGTCGGATTCGCATACACGACCACGCCGTGTCGATGCACCAGGATGGCTTCGTGCGCGTGTTCGATGAGTTCGCGGAACTGCGCTGCGGCCTGTGCGCGTTCGTTCTCGTGCCGCTTCCGCTCGGTGATGTCTTCGTCGAGAAAGAGCATGCCCACGGTGCGTCCGTGCTCGTCGCGCACCGGCGCCGCGATCCAGCGAATGGTGCGACCGTCGTGCAATTCGACTTCGAGTTCGGCGCTCCCGCGCTTCGCTTCACGCCAGAGGGCAACGCAGCGCTCGGGCGACAACGCATCGCCGACGATCATCTTGGCGCAGTGCGCGAGCACGTCCGAATGCTTCACGCTCCCGTCGCGCATCCCGGCCTCGAGATGCTCCATGCGCCAGATGTCGCAGAGGCGATGGCTGAACCACACGATCTCGTCCGAACGCGCCGGCACCATGTACACCCCGAGCGGCGACGCGCCGAGCACGCTCTCGAGCATCGCGGCGCGCAATCGAAGCGACTCGGCGACCTGCTCGGGTGAGCGATCGTCGTGCGCCGCGCCGGTCACTTCGCGAATGGTCACGAGCACGGTGTCGTCAGGACGCTTCGCGGCACGCAGCGAAACCCAGCGGCGCGCGGGGCTCTCCGCGAGCACGCAGCGCACGGTCAGGCTCTCGCGCTCGTCGGCCAGCAGCCAACGGTCGAACGCGACACGGTCGCGCGGGTCGAGTCGCTCGCGCATCGCCCCGTCGTCTCGCGCCGACGACGACAACGTGAGCAGCGCACGCGCCGCGCGATTGGCGAAGCGAATGGATCCGGCCGCGTCCAACGCGACGACCCCGTCCGGCAGCGCATCGAAACCTTCGAATGCACCTTCGCGCGCGTCGATCAGACCGCTCGAGCCCCCGCCCCGAAACATGCACTGATCCTCTCCGCCGGCGCCGCGTCGACGCCGAAAACACTACCTCATTCGCAGCCAATTCGGGCGATCCAGCCGAAATCATGCGCGGTGCGCAGGCGGCCATCGCTTGACACGACCCCACCCCCGGCGCTCTAAACCCGCGCGTCATGACACAGTCGATCCCCACGCTCCCGCCCCGGCGCGAGCCGGTCAAAGTCCTTCTCCTCGAGAACATCCACCCCACCGCACGCGAGATGTTCAGCGCCGATGGCTGCATCGTCGAAGCCGTCTCGGGTGCGCTGAAAGAGGACGAGCTGAAGCAGCGGGTGAAGGACGTTCACGTCATCGGCATCCGAAGCAAGACGCGCCTGACGCCGGCGGTGCTCGCGGAAGCGAAGAACCTCCTCGCCGTCGGAGCCTTCTGCATCGGCACCAATCAGATCGCGCTGAAGGATGCGAACCACGCGGCGATTCCCGTGTTCAACGCGCCGTTCAGTAACACGCGCAGCGTCGCCGAACTGATCCTCTCGGAAGTCGTCGCGCTCGCACGCCAGCTCGGTGACCGCTCGAACGAAGTGCATCGCGGCGAGTGGAAGAAGGTCGCCACGGGTTGCTACGAAGTGCGCGGCAAGACGCTCGGCATCATCGGGTACGGTCACATCGGATCGCAGATCGGTGTGCTCGCCGAATCGCTCGGCATGCGCGTGGTGTTCTACGACGTCGCGACCAAGCTCCCGCTCGGCAACGTCCGCGGCATCGACACGCTCGCCGAAATGCTCGCGGTGTCGGACTTCGTCACGCTGCACGTGCCGGAGACTCCGCAGACCAAGAACATGATGGGCGCGGCGGAAATCGCGCACATGAAGAAGGGCTCGTACCTTCTCAATGCGAGCCGCGGAACGGTCGTCGTGATCCCCGCGCTGGCCGCTGCGCTCAAGAGCGGTCACCTCGCGGGGGCGGCTGTCGACGTGTATCCCGAGGAGCCCGAGTCGAACTCGCCCGGTTTCGTCACCGAACTCCAAGGGCTGCCGAACGTGATCCTCACGCCGCACATCGGCGGGTCGACGGTGGAAGCGCAGGCCGCGATCGGTCGCGAAGTGGCGACGTCGCTGTTGAAGTTCATCAATCACGGGACGACGACCGGCGCGGTGAATTTTCCGCAGGTCGAACTCCCCCCGACTCGCGACACCCATCGCGTGGTGAACGTGCACCGCAACGTGCCCGGCGTGTTGCGCGACGTGAACCGCATCGTCTCGGATCTCAACGCGAACATCCACGCGCAGATGCTCGCGACCGACAGCGAGATCGGCTGCCTGATCATGGATCTCGATCAAGACGTCTCCGAGTCGGTCCGCGCGGGCATCGCGGGGCTGAGCACGAATCTCCGGACGCGGATTCTGTACTGAGCGGGTCGCGCCGTTCGCGCAGACCTCACCCCGCGCTGCCGCGCGCCCCTCTCCCTCCGATGCCCGCGCGGTTCCCGTGGTCAGGGGCATCGTCGAGAGAGGGGCTCGAACGATGATGACGTGGGGGTGAATCGTCGACGGGACGTGTGCGTCGAGTCGAGCACGTGGTTCGCGCCATCGCGCCATCGCGCTACCGCGCCATCGCGCCATCACGCCATCACGCAGACCACGCAACGCCTCCAACGAATCCAGCCCCTCTCTCGACGACGCCTGCGCCCGCGCGAGACGCGGTGGTGTCGGAGGGAGAGGGGCGCGCGGAGCGGGGGTGAGGTCGTCCCCTCCGCACTTGACTGTTCTTCACTTCGTGCCCAGAACCGATGTCATGGCGCTCGTGCGCACTCCCTCCAACCCGCGTCGCATCGTCGAAGTCGACACGCACACCGTGTGTTCGATCGGCGCGTGGATGTACGCGCGTTCGCAGCGCGGAGTGAGCAGCTAGAGCCAGTCAGCACGTTGTTCCGACCGGAGCCCCGAACGTCCTGACGAAAGGACACGGGGCTCAGGGAGCGGACCATGAACGTGTTGTTGTTCAAGAATGGCTTGTTACGAAGGCTGAAACGCAGCGTCGCCCCGGGCCTGCGATCGATCGCGGGTGAGTGGTCCAGCCACTCGGATACCGGAGCGCGACCGGCGCACTTCGAAGCCGTTCGCACGCGGCGCGAAGTGATCGATCTCGCCTGGCCGATCGCGACGGCGATGCTGGGCGACACCGCGATGGGGCTCGTCGATACGCAGCTGGTGGGCCGGCTGGGTTCGAACGCGCTCGGTGGCGTGGGCATCGGCTCGACGATCATGTGGCTCGGCTACGCGTTCGTCTTCGGTGTCATGCGCGGTGTGAAGGTGCGTTCGGCCCACGCGGTCGGGCAGGGGCGTCGTCAGGACGCGGTGCGATTCGCGCAGGCAGGCGCGGTGATCGGCTTCGTCCTCGGCGTGTTCGTGTGGCTGGCCGCGCGTGATGCGTCATGGGTTCTGCACCTGTTGCGTATCGACCGATCACTGCACGCGGACGCGAAGGCATTTCTCGCGGCGAGAACGTTCGGCGCGCCCGCGGTGTTCGTGCTGTCGGCGCTCGTGCAGTCGCGCCAGGGCGTCGGTGACACGCGCACACCGATGTGGATCGGGCTCGGCGGCAACGTGGTGAACGCTTTGCTCGCATGGTCGTTGATCTACGGTCACGCGGGGCTCCCTGCGCTCGGCGTCCGAGGCGCGGGGTATGCGACTGCGATCACGGAAGCGCTGCAGGCGCTGACGCTGGCGACGGTGATCGTTCGCGAGATCCGTACGTCGGGCGGACGGCATGTCGACGTGATCAGTGTGCGACGCGCGTTTCGCGAAGTCGTTCGACTCGGTGGACCGACCGGGTTGCACTTTCTTCTCGAGACGACGGCGTTCACGGCCTTCACCGCGCTGCTCGGCGGCATCGGTGGAAACCAGGTCGCTGCGCATCAGATTGCGATCGCGATCAATCGCGTGTCGTTCTTGCCCGGACTCGCGGTGGCAGAAGCCGCGTCGGTGCTGGTCGGTCGGGCGCTCGGCCGGCGATCGCTGGTCGAAGCGGATCGCGTGGTGAAGGTCGCGATGCAACTCGCGGTCGGCTTCATGACGGCGTGCGGTCTGGTGTTCGCGTTCTTCGGCAGCGCGATCGCGAGATCGTTCACGCAGGACCCCGAGGTCGCTGTGATCGTGGTGCGCCTGCTCCACGTCGCTGCGGTCTTCCAGACGCTCGACGCGGTGACCACGATCTATCGCGGTGCATTGCGGGGCGCGAAGGACGTGCGAGCCGTGATGATCATCGGAACGACGATCGTGTGGACGTGCGTTCCCACGGCTGCCTATCTGTTCGGCACGCGGCTCGGACTCGGCGCGGTCGGCGGATGGTACGGATTCATCGGGGAGACCACGCTGAGCGCAGTGATCTTCGCGATGCGATGGAAGAGCAACACGTGGCGGTCGCAGTACGCTTCGTTGCGCTCGGTGCGGCACTCGCCGCGCGCGCGTGGCCGACTCGCGGCGGCGGCGGGGTGAGGGGGGGCGCGCGGGTCGCAGTTCGCGTCGGATCGCGGGTGGCGCGCGGGTCGCCCTGGGCCGCTACGGCGGGGCGGAGCGCGCCTCCCACAGACGAGCCGCCACCCACGCGCAACCCCATGAAAACGCGTGCGACGCTGCGACCGCTGGCCTTTTCGTGATGGCCGGTGATATGGAACCTGCCGCATGTCGACCGCGCCGCCGCCGTCCAAGAAAGAGCACATGCACAAGCTGCTGGAGCGCGGCAGCGTGTTCGTTCATCTCGATCCGCGCCGCCCGGGCGTGACCGTTCCCGACTGGCTCGGAACGAAGCCGCAACTCGTGTTGCAGGTCGGACTGAACTTCGCGATTCCGATTCACGACCTCGTGATCGACGAGGAGGGCGTGCGCTGCACGTTGTCCTTCAATCGCGCGCCGTTCTTCTGCGTGCTTCCGTGGAGTGCGGTGTACGCGCTCGTCGCGGAAGACGGTCAGGTGACCGTGTGGCCGTCGGAGATCCCGAGCGAGCTCGTTCCCGCGGCGAGCCCGGCCGTGCGTCGCGAAGGACCGAAAGAACGTCGCGACGTGCAACAGCGTCGGGCGCGTATCTCGGTTGTGCCGCCGCCTGCGGCCGACGATGCGAAAGACGCGACGCCGTCGACCGCGAAGCCCGCCGAAACGGAACCTGCGAAGCTTCCGACCGAGCCGCGCAAGCCGCGTCCTTCACAGCGCCCTGCCGCGCCGCGCGCACTTCCGGCGCTGGCGTTGGACACGGGCACCGAGAACGCCGAAGAGGGTGGCGCGACGGACTTGGAGAAGGACGACAAGGACAAGCCCGAGCCGCCGACATCGCCGCGTGGACCTGGCGGTCGTCCGAACAAGAAGCCGCTTCCGCCGTATTTGCGGCTGGTGAAGTGAAGTAGACCTCACCCCCGCGGCCGCGCGCCCCCCACCCGCCGCCGCCCCCCCCGGGCCCGCGCCCGCAGGGCGGCGGCGGGGGGGGGGGGGGGCGGGGGGGGGGGGGGGGGT
>CBIHQZ010000057.1:0-12996 GCA_966212315.1 uncultured Myxococcales bacterium | reverse complement strand
ACAGCGACAGCGTCTGCCACGCAGAACCGATGTTGCGCAGCGTGACATCGATGCCCACGCGCACGGCGGTGACTTCGCCCGGCAGCGTTTCGCCGGTCGACAGCATGGCCCCTTCTCCGCGGGTCATGGATTGAGCGAAAGCGGGCGCGACCTGCAGTACGAGCGAGCTCGCCGTCAGGGCAACAAGGTAACGAAACGTGGATCGCGCGTTCATGCGGCGACGCGCTTTTGCGAAGATCATGCGCGGCCGAAATTCTCGCGCGCAGCGCTGATTCTCGTGTGGATGAGTTGTGTCGCGGCGTCGAACATCGCCAGCGACGACTGCGCGAGCCGGCGACTCCGCTGGCCGGTGCGCAGCGTGTCGAGTGCTTGCCGCGAGTCGAGGTGGGCTACCGCGGCGAGTGGGAAGAGGCACACGGATGGTGCGCGGAACCGCAATTCGGGCCGCCGCCGCGCGACGACGGTGCCGCCGACGAGTGTTGGTTGTTGCCGTCGACGGTGTTCGCCATCGATTGCCCCGCGTATGCGGTTCCTTGTCCCGTCGCGGCCGCGGTCTGTCCGACCGTTCGTCCCGCCGAGCGCCCGGTGTCCACGGCGCTTCCGCCCGACTGCCGGAACTCGGAGCCGGTCCGCTGCGCGTTGTGCGATGTGAGATCGCGTTGGTGATGCGCGGCATTCTTCACCGAATCGCTCCCCGTCACCGCGCCTGTCGCCGCGGTTGCACCGTATGCGACCCCGTGACCCGCGGTTGCAACGCCATGCGCAGCGCCACTGCCGACGTGACGTACGAATCCCATCGCTCCCTTGCCGGTGTTTTGCGCCGAATGGCCAGCGTTCGACGCCGACGTGTCCATGCTCGCCCTTGTGTGTTCAGACCCGTGTGCGCACGCGAGCAGCGCTGCCGCCGCGACGCCGACCAGCTGACTCCTTCCGAATCTCATGTGCCCTCCCTTTCGGCAGCGCGCAGACGTCCGTCGCGGCGTGCCTCCATCCGCAAACGCACATCCCGGACCGCCGGGAAGCGAGTTCTAATCGCGCGCTCGAGTGTTCGATGGACGAGAAGTCACCCCGTACGAACGCGCGTGATACGGCGCGGTCCGCGCACCAGACGCCCTCGCGTGTCGCGATCGAACGACGAGCGTGTCGATGCTGCAGTCGACAGCACGACACGACGACCGCGATGCTCATCCACTGACTCGTCGTCACCGCGGCCTCAGGAACTCGGCTTCGCGCTGGTCGAGTCAGAAGCGTCCGGCGAGCCCGAACGAAACGCCGTCACCCGATGCCGTCACGATCGGAACCGCGGTCCACGCGCGTGTCGCACCGCGTTCTCTCAGCGAAGGCGGCCGCTCCCATGGCAGTGCAACGCCCGCGATCAATAGACCGAGCCCGACGATCTCGAGCGCGCCGACCGCGTACGAAACGATCGCGAGTGGAAGCAGCGTCGGTGGCACTTGGGCGCCGGCCACGAAGGCGCCGGCCACCGGGATCGACGTCTCGGCCGCCATGATCACGCTCGTCGACGTGAACCCGAAGAACACGCCGACCTCGATCGGCATCACCAGCGAGGCGAGATGCGCACCGAGCAACGTCGCCATTCCCCACGTCTGAAGATCGCGCGCGGTACGCGTCGACCGCGGGATGCGCGCGATCGCGGTGACCGGCGCGACATATCCGATCTGCGCGCCGGTGTTGATCGCAACGCGCGGCGCATCGGTCGCGCGACGCACTGTCAATCGCGGGCCGCGCGGGCCGCCACCGGCGAGCCGCGCGCGGAGATACTCGCCGTACTGCGCGCCCAGCGCGTTTCCAGCTGTGCGGAGCTGGTCGGTGATGGTGAGCTGCATCCAACTGCCCGATGTGTGGGTGAGCAACGTGGTCTCGTCGACGATCGTTCCGTCCGGCGACACGAGTTGCACGGTGAGATCGACGGTCGTGGATCCCGTCCCGGCAAACGCATTGCGCGGCTCGATGTGCGTCACGGACGGACGGATCACGAGATCGGTCGCTGTCATCGCGCGCGTCGACACGAACACGATGCCCGCAGCGTGTTGAACGAGCGCCTGCGTGAATCGTACGTCGAGCACGCCCTTGTCACGCGTCCACGCGACGGCCTGCGACTCCGAGCGATCGCGAAGCCAGTCCTCCTCCCAACGGTCGTTCACGCGCAGCAGCTCGTCGTGCATCGGCTCGATGACGAACCTCGGTCGCTGTCGCGCCTCGGGTGTGAAAGCCGCGGCGCGCTGCACGTCGACTTGCACGGCTGCGCAATCGGACAGCGCCATCGCGCACGCGACGAGCGCGGCGATGCGCGATGCAGAGCGTCGCAATTTCGCAGACGCCTCAGTTCTCGGATGCAACCGTCGTCCCGTCGTCGAACACGTTGTCGGTCCACTCGTTCCCGGGAAGCGACGGATCGAACGTGGTGTTCGAGCCGTAGTAGCCGCATACGTATTCGCCATGGTCACTGGCGTTCGTCCCGCGCTGGTAGACGTTGGCGCGAAAGACGATGTGGTTCGTCTGGTCCGAGAAGGGGCGCCCTGGCACGGACCCGCCATACGAGCAGAAGCCGCCCGTCGTCGCGCCGAAGAGGTTTCGCTCGATCGTGTTGTTCTGCACCGGTCCGAAGTCGCCGTAGCCCGTGAGGTCCGCCGAACATCCGGCATCGGGCGGAACGTCGGGCGCGTCGCAGACGATGGTGTTGTGACGGATCACCGCCGACTGGCCCATGCGCATGCCGCTCTCGTGCGCCACGCCGGTCGCATCGCGGAACTGACCGTGAACGTAGGCATCGGTGATCGTGCAATCGTGCCAACAGTGAATGGATCGATTGCCGCCGGTGACATGCACGCGCGTGGCAGTGAAATTCACGGCGCCGATCCCGGTGCCGGCGCGGTCGCCGATCTCGACGCTGCTGTCGCTGATGCTGAACGAGTACCCCGTCGAGTCTTCGTCGGTCGCGATCGATCCCACGATGCGCGACCTCGTGACCGTGACATTCGCCGCACGAATGATCAGGTCGCACGTGACGGTCTTTGCGTCGATCACGGTGTTGTCCGTCGTGATGGTGCAGGGTCCCGTGTAGTTCGTGAGGGTCGTGCCGGCCGGAACGCCGGTGTTGCCGGGACCCGGCCAGCACCCGCCCCACGCGTCGGGGCCGCCGGGAGTGTGGCGCGCGCCCGTGCAGCTGATGCCGGCTTCGGACGGAATGACATCCGCGGCAACGACATCCATGACGGGGTTCGAATCCGAGATCGAGGTCACGTCGCCGGAAGCGCTGTCCGTAACGTCCACGTCGGCGTCGCGCTGCTCGATCGGGGCACCGTTGCACGCAGCGGCGGCCAACACGAAAGCGAGTCCGACACCGGGAATGCGATTCATGCGGCGACCATACACTGCCGACGAAGCGAGGCGACGACGCCCGCGGCTCACCGCGTTTCGACCTCGGACGAAGTGGACGCGAGGCGACCCTCCGCGTGCATCGCACTCGCGACGCCGCGGGATCACGCGCAGACGCGGAAACCCGCGCAAGCGTTAGGCCGTTGACCCCCAAGCCTCTTCTTCTATGATGGGCCGCGCTTTCGCCGGCGCGGGCCCCGTTGGTGGGGTTTCGACGTCCGGCGTTCTGAACCCTCGAAGGGGCACCGATGCGATTGAGCGTTGTGCGTGGGACGTCTGTAGCCGTTCTTGCGGCTTTTCTGGTCGCCTGTGGTGTGTCCGACGCCGACATCGATCATTGGAAGCGAACCCAGCGAGGTCCGGGGAAGATTCAGGCCGTTCTCGTCGGCACGCGCTATCAGCGCCCGCTGCGGATTCACGCGGCGCGCGCCCTGATCGAGATGCGGCATCCGAACGCCAACGGGCTCGAGATGCTCGTCGCGGCGATGAACGCGATGCCGGTCGAGGATCGCGAGGCGATCATCCACGAACTCCTGCCGACGCTTCGCAATCAGATGCGCGGAAGCGACCAGCAGCAGACCACCGCATCCGGCCCGGCCGAAGCGCAGATCCGCGCCAAGGACGCCGCCTATCTTCTCCTTCGTTTCGCGGCGCAGGCCGACCGCCAGGAGCTCGGATCCGCGCTCCTCGACTGGATTCTGCAGGATCTGAACAGCCGTGCGCTCGCCGGTCAGTACACCGCCGAACAGATCGTTGCGGGGGTCGGTCCAGCCGCGGTCGATCGACTCGTGCAGGCCTATAACTCCAACGAAGATTCGATCCGCGTCGCGGGCAACATTTCGCAGCTGGTCAACAGCGTCGCCACCGATGCAGGGAAAGACAGCGCCGCTCGTCGCCTGGTGGAGGTAACGCGTGAAGTCGCCGCGCCGGCGATGAATGCACGCCTCACGACGACCGCGACTGCGATGCTCTCGCGTGGTGCCCCGCCCGGAACGCCCGTCGATCCGGCCCGCGTGACCCGCGCGGTCGAGCAGTTGCGCGGTGCGTACCTCACCGTGCTCTACGAGGCCATTCGCGTCCTCGCGCGTCCCGCTGGCGTCGAATACCTCATCACCGTGGCGGCCGACGCTGCGGTGCCGCTCGATCGTCGCAAGGTTGTTCTCTCGGCCGTCGCGGGCCAGGTGCACGCGAACGACGCCGCCGCACTTCTGCCGATCGCACTCACTGCCACCAACGACGTCGAGCTGCGCGGAATCGCGGTCGATCGCCTCGGCGAAGCGCGCGATCAGAACGCCCTCGCGCAGCTGTGGACGCTCTTCGACACGACCAACGGCGGCGAGGCGAACAACGAGTACATGCTGCGATGGAAGACGGGCGAGGCGATCCTCAAGATTGGTGGCCCGACGATGATCGCGACCTTCGTGCAGCACATGCTCGCTGCGCGCCCGAACACCTTCGCCGGATACACGTATGCGGAGATCAACGGCTACGCGCTCAGCATCGGCGACTTCGCGACGCCTCCGCGCGATCAGATGCGCGGGCTTCTCGCGAATCCGAACCCGTACGTGAAATCACTCGCGCTGCTCTTTCTCGGCGCGAAGGGTGACGCGAGCGATCTTCCCCGCATCGACGCGGCGATTCCGGACGCGACCGTGCTCACAGGCCCGGGTTGGAGCGCCGCGCAGGTCGAGAACGTCGGGCGAGCCGCAGCGAAGGCACGCGACACCCTCCGTCATACGTTGAATCTTCCGGCAGTCACCACGCCGGCACCGCCCGCGCCTCCCGCAGCGCCGGCGGCACCGGCCGCACCCGCGGCACACTGAGGGACGATGGCGACCGATCCCAACAAGAAGACCCTCCGGCACTTTCAGTGTCGCGACTATCTCTGGGAAACGTTCGAACAGATGAGTGCCGAGCTCGAATGCTCGGTCGACTATCTGATCAACGAATCGATGCGTCAGTACGCGCGGTCGCGAGGCCATGCGGGTGGAAACGTCACGGGCGCGGGCCGCGCGTTGAGCGAGGACGACCGTCCCGCGATGCCGGCCCGACCGGCCGCTCCGATGGCGCCGCAATCGAATCGTCCGCCCGCTGCGCCGCCGATGCCTCGTTCGTCGTCGGCCGTCGGCGCCCCGGCACAACGTCCGGGCATTCCTTCCATGCCGAGTGGGCACGGAGCCGGCGCGATGCCCCCGCCGATGCCGCGCATTCCGTCGCTCGGGGGTGCGCCTGCGCGTCCGTCTCCGGGTGTGCCGGTCGCGCCGCCGTCGATGCCCGGGCGCGGGTCGCCTTCGTTGCCGCCGCTCGGTCGCAATCCCTCCGTCCCCGGGATCCCTCCCCCCGGCGCGCCGCCCGGAATGCCGCGCATGCCCGCGGGCGGAGTGCCGCCCCTTCCCGGAGGCCGTCCCGGTCCCGGTGCGCCGCCGCCGATGCCGGCCTACAACCCCGCGTCCGCTGCGGGTCCGAAAACCCTCTACGCGATCTATCAGGGCCAGCGATACCCGGTCGACAAAGAGGAATTCATCATCGGTCGCGGGCAGAAATCCAGTGACCTGGTCATCAAGGACTCGAACGTCTCGCGACGTCACGCCGTCGTCGTGCTGCACAACGGGCAGTACTGGATCGTCGATCAACAGAGCACGAACGGCGTCGAATTCCTCGGCGCGAAGATCGATCGCAAACGCATCGACGACGGCGACGTCTTCAAGATCTGCGATTACGAGATCACCTTCACCTATCGGTAGCCGCTGCTCCCGCCGTCATCTTCGTGGACGAACCGTGCCGCGAAACTGGAATTCCGTGGCCATCCGCGTACACTGGCCGCGTACCGACTCTGCATAGGCGCTGAGTCCGAGGACGCATGGTCGACGACCCGAACCGCAAGACGCCGCGGCAGTTCCAGTGCCGCGATTATCTCTGGGACTCGTTCGAGCAATTGAGCACCGAACTGGAGTGCTCGATCGATTACCTGATCAACGAATCGATGCGGCACTACCTGCGCGCGCAAGGCCGTACGGGTGCGAGCAAGACGGGCACGTCGACCGCCGCGATTGAAACGCCGCGGCCGAATGGCGTCATGGGAAGCAGCGCGAACATGCCGATGCAGCGTCAGCCGACGCCCGCGATCGCCGCACGTCCGCCCGTGATGCCGGCGATGCCGGCCGCCCGGCCGCCGTCGATGTCGGGTGCAGCGCGCCCGAGCATGCCGCAGATTCCGTCCGCCGCGCCGGCGATCCCGCCACTCGGTGCGGGACGACCGTCGCCGCCGGTGCCGCAGATGCCTGCCATGCGCGGCCCGTCGCAATCATCGCTCGGCTCGACGCCGCCGGTTCTCGGTGGCGGCGGAATGCCTTCGCCCCCCGCGATGAATCGCGCTCCGGCCCCGCCGCCGCGTGCGTCGCAAGCGGCAGTTCAGCCGCCCGCGCAGCGTGTGCTTTTCGCGACGTACGGAAGCGAAGAAGTGCCCGTCACGAAGGAAGAGTTCTTCATCGGTCGCGGACAGAAGCTCTGCGATCTGGTCATCCGCGACACGAACATCTCGCGTCAACACGCACGCGTCGTTCTGCACAACGGCCAGTACTGGATGATCGACAATCAGAGCACCAACGGCGTCGAGTTCCGCGGTGCGAAGATCCAGCAGAAGCGAATCGACGAAGGCGACGTGTTCACGATCTGCGGTCACGACGTCGTCTTCCAGTACCGCTGACAGCGCCCGCCCCCCCGAAACTCCTGTCGATGAATCGCGTTTCGCGGAGCTGTAGTGGCACGTCGCGACGTGCCGGAGTGCACCGCGATTCACTCTGGCCAGCCCAACGCTGAACGCGTTCGTGGCCTCGGCGGCTGAATGAAGCCACGGCAACGCTCCTGAAGCCTCACCTTCGTGAGGCTCGGTCTTGGCCTTCTAGAATCGCACCACCACTCGCTGCGATTCGGCGGTGTCGATCGCGCGTGCCGCCGCGGCGAACGCCTCGTAGCGCGCGGGCTCGACGCGTGCCGGCGGGGCCGAGATCGTGCGCGCGAAATGGAATCCGTCGGCAGTGTTCTCGTATCGAACGTTCCACCGCAACGCGGGTGTGTCGGCCGACGCGGCGTGCGGCATCTCGGTCACGTGCGCGCCCGGCGGAAGAGACACGGTGACATCGAGCGTCGTCTCGAGCGGCTCGCCATCGTAGAGCGTCGTCGTGCGACGCGGCAGCTGCGCCAGCGACGGCCCGAGTTCGGCGGGATAGACGCCTTCGAACACCAGGCCGTGATCACGCGCCGTCGCGATGCCCGGCGCGGTGAACGCATAGTGCAGCACCAGATCTGCGTTCGGATCGTCCTGCCCGTCGATGTGCAGTGACGTCAGCGACGCCGCCGTCACCTGATGACCCACGTAGCTCTCGAACTCGTGTTCGAGATTCGCGGCGTCGATCTGTCGCAACATCTCGCGCCACGTCACCGCCCACGAACCGTGCAGGCGCTCCGTCACGTCGGCGCGACCGTTGCCGTCTCGATCGATCGCGAGTCGCACGGTGATCTCGCGACGATGATCGTTCGAGTCGTACGCCGGAATCCGAACACGCGGCGCACCGGCGGCGATGATGATCCCGGGCTGCCCTGCGAGCATCGGCGGAATCCAGAAAGGCGGCGCGCCACGCTCCGCGGCGGTGACCCATCGCTCGCCTTGCTCGGTCGTCACGCGAAGCATGAGCGACGGGTACGCGTCGTCGTCGGCGAGTTCGGTCTCGGTCGTGTCGCCGTTGCCCGGGCGCACGAGCGCGAGTCGACACGGGATGTGCCGCAGTCCGAGCAAGTAGCAGAGCGCGCGATTGCGATGTCCCGATCGCCCCGCGATCATCACGGGCGCCGACGAGAATGCGCTCGCGCCGCGTTCCTGTTCGATGTGCTCGGTGACCCAGCGATGCAACCGCGCCAGTTGCTCGCTCGGCCTGCGCGCGTTGCCAACGATCTCTGCGGCGAGGTCGGCGGCCGCGGGGTCGAACGGATCGGCTTCGGCGAGTCGATCGCGAATCGAGTCGATGAAGCGCTCCCACCCGGCGTTCACGCCGATCGAAACGCTCGGAAGGAACTCGCGAACCGACACCGACCGAGGTTCCGGTACGAGTCGCTGCGACTGCTCGGCAAGCCATCGATACTCGACCAGTGCGTCGGAGAGATCCCGACGAACGGTGCGAGGAGCGGCGCCGCGCGGATCGATGACGGCGTGGGCGGCCATCTCTCGCGGCAGCACGACGACCAGTTCACTGTGGT
This sequence comes from uncultured Myxococcales bacterium, assembly GCA_966212315.1. Taxonomy (GTDB): domain Bacteria; phylum Myxococcota_A; class Polyangia; order Polyangiales; genus CBIHQZ01. The sequence continues at coordinate 4,344 of CBIHQZ010000057.1, read as the reverse complement.
CGTACGGAACGTCGAATCCACGGAAGTAGAAGCGGTCGGTAGTGAATCCGTCGGGAAACGCCTCGGGCGCCGTGAGCGCACGCACGTACTCGAACTCGATCGCGTCGCCGATGTGCACGTCGGGAAACGCGATCGCATCCAAGCGAGCGATGTTGTCGGGTTCGAGTACGCGACCGTCGGCTTTGTGGGTGCGGAGCGTGAGAACGAGCGCGCCGTTCGGCGGATTGAAGGTGGCGTGCTCGTCGACGCCTTCCTGCGACTGCAAGCGAACGATGTTGTGCGTGAGTTCGAGCGCCGACCCGTCGGGGAATTGCCGGCGGACGGTGTAATCGAGCACGAGCACCGCGGCCGCGTCGTACTGGTGTCCCGAAGCGTTGAACGTCGCGAGCACGCGCGGTCCGTCCAGCCGCCACGGCGCCATTTCTTCACGCTGCGAGAGCGCCGCACGCAGACGGAACAGTTCCCACATCTGCGCCGGCGATCGCGCGATCTCGCGATCGAGCAAAGCCATGGCGCCGGTGCGATCACCGAGGGCGAGTTGCATGTCGACCAGATCGCTGCGGAGCGAGGTGTCCTCGGGATTCTCCGTCAACAGCGGCACGCCGCGTCGAGTCGCGTCCGCGAGGTTGCCCTGCTGTCGAATGATGTCGACGAGTGCGCGGCGGATCGCCCGCGATTCGGGGTCGCCGTCGAGCAGACGTTGGTACTCGTCGCGCGCGTCGGTCCAGCGACGAAGACGAATCGACGTGAGTGCGAACGCGTCGGCGAGTCGATCGCATCGCGCGATGCGGCCCGCGAGTTCTCGCTCGATGTTGCCGTCACCATGGCGCTGCGAGATCGAGAGCTGCATGCGCAACGGCCAGCACGCGGTCGGCAATCGCTCGGCCGCGTGCGCGAGGATTTCCTGCGCCTCACCGTCCCAATTGCGATCGAGGAGCTTATCGGCGAGATCGCTCTCGACGTCGGGGTTGTTCGGAAAACGCTGATACGCGTCGCGCAGCATCTGCAACGCATCGTCGGCGCGATCATCGGCCGCGGTGAGGCGAGCGAGTACGAGTGCGGCGTAATAGAGATTCGGATCGGCACGGCGGGCCGCGTCGAAGGCGCGGCGAGCGCGATCGCGCGATGCATTCGTCGGCACGAACGAATCGTTCAGCGCGATCGATCCCCAGCTCATCAACGTCAATGCGGGAACATGATCGCCGGTCGCCATGCCACGAAGAGCCTCGCGCGCTTCCACGGGCTGATGACGGATGATGGCCTGCTCGGCACGCAGATAGTGCGAGAACGGGTCACTGATCGGCGCAAGATCGAGCGATGCGCGCAACGCTGCGTCGTCGAGAACGTGCGGCGGCACCTCGTGCGCGCCACTCGCGGCTGTTTCGAACGTCGCGATCGGACGCGCGCCGCGATCGAGAATGGACGCCATGAGCAACGGGCTCGAGTAACGCGATGCGATCTTCACGCGCAGCGTGTGACGTCCCGCGGCGAGCGCGACGGGGATCGCGATGCGCGTCGGAGTCGACTCACGCCGGCTGTCGAGCGTCCCGATGGGCGCGCCGTCGACGATCACGCTGAACACGTTCGGTGACGAGACCTGGAGGATCGCGTCGGTGTCGTGCGCGAGTACGAAGTCGGACGCCGCGATGAAGACGCCCGTCTCGCTGCTGCCGCGACCGAGGTTTGCTGCGCAGCCGCGTGCGCGCACGTTCCACGTCGGTCGACGTCCGCGTCCCGCACCGATGTCGTAATCGTGCACCCACGGACCCGGGGTTTCCGGTGGGAGCGTTTCGTCGAAACGCAGCATCGGCGCCGGGCCGAACGGACCAGCGACAGTCCATTGCGTCGCGCAGCCCGACGAATGCGTCCAGCGAGTCTCTTCGTCTTGAAGCCCGCGCTCGCGAGCCCAGCGCACGCCGGTTTCGACGATCGCGAACACGGCGCTCGCGTTCAGCCCGCCGGGATCACGCGACACGGCGTCGATGACCGGACGAAACGTCTCGGCGAAGTCGTTCACATTGCCGCGAAGGTTGATGAGACGGTCGATCGTCGTCTCGGCGATGGCACTCGCCAGCGGATCGCTGCTGCTGCGAGCGGCGTCGATCGTGGCAGCCAGATCGCTCACGCCGTGAACGAAGTCGCCGTGTTGCGTCTCGACCACACCGAGCGCGAATCGCACCCGCGGGTCGCTCGGACGTGCCGCACGCAATGCTTCGAGCGTGCGCATGCCGGCCGCGGAGTCACCGCCGGGTGCGATGAGTTCCGCGAGCGCGCGGTCACGACGGGCCTCGCTGTTGCCGTCACCGCGACGACGAAGATCCGCCAGCGTGATCTCGGTGCTTCGATGATTCGCCGCCGAGCCTCCGCACGAGAGCGCAGCGGACAGCGGGGCGATGAGTGCAAGCGCTCGAGCGAGCGAAGTCGAATATCGGTTCATGCGGGGGCTCACGGAGTGCGAATGGTGACGCGGCGAGAAAGAGCGTCGTCGATGCGCTGGCACGACTCGCGGAACGCGGCGTACTGCGCGACCGGGACGCGATCGACGTGATTGCGCACCACGCGATGCGCGACGAGCGTGTTCCCCTGACGCTCGAAGGTCAGCTCGAGCGAGATGAACGGCGACGTGATGGTCGCCCCTTCGGGTACGTCGACGAACGTTGCGCCGCTCGGAATGCGGAACGTTCGCCGCTCGTCGGTCGTAATCGTTCCGCCGATCATGACGTCGCTCGTGCGACTCGATCGTCCGCCGAACTCACGCGTGAGATTCAGCGGATTCGTGGGTGCGAACAGCAATGTGTTGCCCTGACGCGAGGCGAAACTCGGCGCCGTCGCCGTGTACTCGAAGTGAGCCGGGTGATCGACGTCGGCCATGTCACCGGTTCGCACATCGGTCACGCGCACCCCGGGATAGTTCGCCGCCAGCGCCCGCTCGACACGTTCGGCGCGAGTCGCCTGCGCCTCGAGCAACGAACGCAATCCGCCACCAGCAGGACCCGCTGCGTCTTCGACGGTGTGAATCGTCGCCGCCCCGCTCGCCTCGACGTTCACGTCCGCGCGGATCGTGATCGTGTTGCGGTCGGGCGTGTAGATCGGCAGGTGCGCGAGTCGCGCTTCGCCGCGCTGATTGACCACCAATGCCATCGCGCCTTGATCGCCCGTCGGGAGTTCGTCCATCCCGTGGCTCTGCGCAGTGCCGTCGAGAAATAGCCCTTCGGGATATCCCTCGAACGGCGGGATGTACGCGATCGCGTGGTCGAACACCGCGAGCGATGCGGGCGTCGTGTCGATGTCGCCGTTGTTGCGCGTGCGCACGAGGACGATCGACGCGTCGATGCCCACTTCGCGCAGCATCGTGATGATCGTGCTCGCCTTGTCTTTGCAGTCGCCGAAGCCGCGCGCGCAGATCTCGGGCACGCGGTACGGCAGGAAGCCGTGGATGCCGAACTCGAGCGCCACGTAACGCGTGTTCCGGATGACCCAGTCGTAGATCGCGCGCACGCGATCGTGCTGCGTCGTGAGCCCGCGCGTGACATCACGCACGATCGTCCGCACGCGGTCGTCGGGTTGCAGCTGGTCGGAGATGAGACCCCAGTACCAGCGCCCCACGTCTTCCCACGTCCGATAGGTACTCACGTGGATGTACGCGGCGCGTTCGGTGATGCCGGGCGCGCGCTCTTCCGGCGGGACGGGCGCGACGTCGGTAGCGACGAAGTCGTAGATCTTGTTGGCGCCGTCGACGCGGTCGCTGCGTTGCAGCCGGGCGAGTTGTGGAACGTGGAAGTAGAGCTGCCGATCCGCGGGTGCGCGCAACACGTACTGCACGCGCGCATTGGGATGGTCGGACTGCAGCACATGCAGGTCGCCGAAGTAGTTCGCAAAGGCGTTGCGCTGCGAGACGTCGTCCACGCGCCAGCGGATCTCGATCACGTCGCCGGGTCGCAGCCGCGGGAACGCCACCACCACTTCGCGATTGTCGAAGTACATGCGCGACGGTCCGGCGGTCAGCGCGAATTCATCCATGCTCGCGCTCTCGTCGACCTCGCCATCGGGGTGATAGACGCGCGCCGATCGCAGCTCGAATCGCTGTCCTTCCGGCTCGTACTGAATCGGGAACTGTCGCGCGGCCTGGGCCCCCTCGTCGGTGAGCACCTGGATCACGAGCTGACGGAACGAACCCGAGAGACCATTGGGATACACCGTGCGCACGGTGAGATCTTGCAGACCGCGCATCTTGTATCCGCCCCCGGCGGCCGCGTTCGCCACGCGACGCGCGAGGAACGCGTCGGGCGCTTCCGCGAGTGCCTCGTCCGCGCGCGGCACCGGCGGTTCGAGCGCTTCGGCGTG
>CBIHQZ010000056.1:0-13000 GCA_966212315.1 uncultured Myxococcales bacterium | reverse complement strand
CACCGGACGCGCCGCGGAAGCGGGGATCCTCGTCAAGGACGCAGAGAGCCTCGAGCGCACGGGCGCGTTGACCGCCGTGATCTTCGACAAGACCGGCACGCTCACCGAAGGGAAGCCGACGCTCACCGACGTCGTGATGCTCGATGCGTCCGTGCGCGAGATCGACGTGCTCGCGCTGGTTGCCGCGATCGAACGCGACAGTACGCATCCGATCGCGCGCGCGATCGTCGCCGGATGCGAGTCACGCAACGTGCCGGTGAGACACGCGCAAGATGTCGTCGCCGAACCCGGGGTCGGTGTGCGCGGTGTCGTCGATGGCGTCCGCATCGCAGTCGGAAGCGGCCGACTCGCCACGAGTGACATCGTCAAGAACGCGCTCGAAGCGCTCGCGAACAGCGCGCGCACGCCGGCAGTAGTGACGCTCGACGATCGTGCCGTCGCGGTGCTCGGTGTTTCCGATGCGGTGAAACGTGAGAGCCGCGAGGCCGTGGCGCTTCTCGATGCACTCGGGATCGCGGCGCACCTCGTGACGGGCGATCGACGGCGGGCCGCCGATGAGATCGCGCATGCGGTCGGCATCCCGAGCGAACGCGTTCACGCGAACACCCTCCCCGACGAGAAAGCCGGGCACGTCAACGCACTGCGACGCGCCGGTCATCGAGTCGGCGTGGTCGGCGATGGCGTGAACGACGCGCCTGCACTCGCGCTCGCGGACGTGGGCTTCGCGATGGGCACCGGGACCGACGTGGCTGCCGAAGCCGCGGCCATCACGCTCATGCGTTCCGATCCGCGCGCCGTTGCATCGGCTGTCATCCTCTCGCGCCGCACCTTGCGAACCATTCGCGAGAACCTCGGCTGGGCGCTCGGATACAACGTCCTCGCCATCCCGCTCGCGGCATCCGGTCTGCTGATGAAGGTCGGCGGGCCGATGATCGCCGCGGCCGCCATGGCGCTCAGCAGCGTGTCGGTGGTGAGCAATTCGCTCCGCCTTCGACGCACGAAACTGTGACGCGGCCCCGGCGCTGTCGCTCGTTTCTTCCCTCGCGCGATGCCGTCTCGTAGCCTCGCGCGACCATGCAACGCTCCGTTCCCGAACTCATCGCCGCCAAGCGCGACGGCCACGCGATCACCCCTGACGAAATCCGTGACCTCATCAGTCGCTTCGCGAAAGGGCAGATCCCCGAGTACCAGCTGGCGGCCTTCGCGATGGCGGTGTTCTTCCGCGGGATGGGCGAAGACGAGATGGTCGCGCTCACGCTCGCGATGCGCGACTCGGGAACGGTGATCGATCTCGGCAACGTGAAGGGTCGCAAGATCGACAAGCACTCGACCGGCGGCGTGGGTGACAAGGTCTCGATCGCGCTCGCGCCATGGGTCGCAGCGTGCGGCGTGCCGGTGCCGATGGTCTCGGGACGCGGGCTCGGTCACACCGGCGGCACGCTCGACAAGCTCGAAGCGATTCCGGGCTTTCGCGTCGATCTCGACATCGAGCGATTCCGCGCGCTGGTCGGCTCGGTCGGAACCGCGATGGCGGGGCAGACGAAAGACATCGCGCCTGCGGACAAGAAGCTCTACGCACTGCGCGACGTGACCGGCACCGTCGAGAGCATCCCGCTCATCGTGGCCAGCATTCTGTCGAAGAAGCTCGCCGAAGGAATCGACGGGCTCGTGCTCGACGTGAAGTTCGGCAAGGGCGCGTTCATGAAGACGCAGGACGATGCGCGGCGTCTCGCCGACTCGCTCGTGCGCGTGGCGCGGGGCGCGGGAAAAGATTGCGTCGCGTTGCTCACGCGGATGGAGCATCCGCTCGGACTCACGGTCGGCAATGCGCTCGAGACGAATGAAGCGTTCGCGCTGTTGCACGGCAAGGGCCCAGCGGATCTGCGCGAGTGCACGTTCGCGCTCGGCGCCGAGATGCTGGTGATGGGACGCGTCGCAAAGAACACCGACGAAGCGCGCGCCAAGATGCAGCAAGCCATCGACGATGGTTCGGCCCGCGAGGTCGCTCGCAAGATGGTGAAAGAGCAGGGCGGCGATCCGCGCGTGGTCGACGAGCCCGCGCTCATGCCGGCGACGAAATCGAAGCATCCGTTCCCGGCGGAGCGTGATGGGTTCGTGGGCGGGATCGATGCGCTCGCGGTGGGACTCGCGGGGATCGCGCTCGGTGCGGGGCGCACGCGCGCCGAGGACACGATCGATCCGGCGGTGGGTTTCGTGTTCGAGAAGACCGTCGGCGATCGTGTGACGAAGGGCGAGCCGATCGTGTGGATCCACTCGGACGACGCGGCCCGCACGAAGGAAGCGGTCGAACGACTCGGGCGCGCGATCACGTACGCCGATGCGGCCGTCGAACCGCAGTCACTGATCGTCGAAAAGGTCGGCTGAGCCCGTCACAGACGCGGCGCGAGGATGCGCCAGTGGCCGTTCACCCGAACGAGTCGGCTGACGCGCATGTGTTGCGTCGCGCCGTTGGCCGTCCATTCGATCACCGGGCCATTGATGCACTGACTCGCCGGCTGCGCGAACGGACCGCAGCGCTCGATCCGCACCGGCGTGCCCGTGTCGAGCCCGCGCATCGCGACGTACTGCCCGTTGGCGAAGCGCGTGCGCAACTCGGTGAGGGCGAGCGAGATCGCGCGGCGATAACGTGCGACGAGCGGTTCGGTGCCGGCCGCGAACACGCGGGCGAAATCGGCATCGGACGGAATCACCGTCGCGAGCGCCTGGGTGTTGCCGTCGCGCGTCGCGTCGAAGAACGCGTGCACGACGCGCTCGATCTCGTCGTGGTCGGTCGCGCGCAGCGGTTGCTCGTCCGCGTGTGCGGTCGTTGCGAGCGCGATCAGCGCGGCGGCGATCGAGAGTCCGAGTAGGGGTCGCATCAGATTGGATTGCAGAACGCCGGACGGAGGCACGTTCCGTCGCAGCAGATCTGGATGGCGGTGCATACGCGTCCACAGACGCCGCAGTTCATGTCGTCGAGCGTCAGCTCTGACTCGCATCCGTTCGCGGCGTTTCCGTCGCAGTTGCCGAAACCCCCGTTGCACGCGATCGCGCACGTACCGGCGGTGCACGTCGCGGTGCCGTTCGCGCCGGAGCACGCCGCGTTGCACGCACCGCAATGTGCGGTCGATGTCGCCAGGTTTGCTTCACAGCCGTTGGCGGGATTGCCGTCGCAATCGGCGAACCCCGCATTGCACGTGATGCGACACGAGGATGACGTGCACGCCGCGGTCGCGTTCGCCCCCGATGGACACACCGTCGAACACGACCCGCAATGCGTGACGCTGCTCGTGGTGTTCACCTCGCATCCGTCGCCCGCGACACTGTTGCAATCGGCATAGCTCGCAACACACGCATACGAACACGCGCCGGCGCTGCACGTCGCGGTCATGTGCGGGCGGGCGGTACACGAGCACGGAACATCCACGCCGATGTCGACCCCGGTATCCACCATCATGCGCACGTCGACGCCATCGTCGCGCATGCTCTGAACATCGGCGGCTGCGACGTCGACGCCATCGTCGCGCATGCTCTGGACATCGGCGGCTGCGACATCGACGCCATCCGACGCGACGACATCCATTCCCGTCGCGCCATCGGCGTCGGTCGATCCGTCACGCGCGTCGGACAGCATCGCGTCACGCGCATCGGACGGCACCGTCGTGTCGCTGCCCGTGTCGCGCAGCGTGAGGTCCGGCACGGCGCACGCGGCGATGGCGCTCGCGAATGTGGTGAGAAGGATGAAGCCGAAGCGAGGCATGTGCCGAACTCTGCGCGTCACGCCGCACGAGGGCAACGTTCGGGTGCAGATCAGCGAACGAAGTCGGGCTCTTCGTCGCCCTCGAGTCGCGGATTCGCGAGCCCGCCGACCTGCCGTAGCGCTTCGTACACGATGATGGCGGCTGCACTCGCCAGATTGAGACTCCGCACCGCGCCCGAGGTCGGGATGCCGTACACCGCGTCCGGATATCGCTCGATCATCTCGCGCGACAGACCGACGCTCTCCTTGCCGAACACGAACGCATCGGCCGGTGCGAACTGCGCGTCGGCGTAACTCTTCCTACCGTTCGCGCTGAACAGATGAACGCGCGACGACGGATGCTTCGCGGTGAACGCATCGAAGTCGGGGTGCGTGTGCACCGACACGAGGTGCCAGTAGTCCACGCCCGCGCGACGAACGCTCTTCTCGTCGATCCGAAATCCGAGCTTCCCGCACAGGTGCAACTGCGACTGCGTCGCTGCGCAGAGCCGCGCGATGTTCCCCGTGTTCTGCGGGATCTCGGGTTCCACGAGCACGATATGAAATGGGTTCGCGAGCGGGTCGACACGGAGCTTGCGTGGCATCGCGCGCGGAGGATACCCTCGCAGGGCCGCCATGCGTCGACGAGTTGCTTCAGTTGGCCTTGTGTTATCGGCGCTCGCGTTCGCCTCCGCGGCCTCGGCGGATCCGAACGATCTGGCGCTCAACCGACTCTCCTACTACGTGCAGCCCGGCTCCTCGGCGGGCGTGCTGCAGGGTGGATGCGGAACCGCAGGGACGACGTTCGCGCAGTGTTTCCCGGACAACCAGCAGTTCACCAATCTCGTGAACGAACTCGGCGGCGCGCTCGCACCGCCGCTGCTCGCGCCCGCGCGGACCACTGGCTACAACGGGATCTATCTCGGATACGAAAACACGATCACCGGGATCAACGGCGCGGGGACCTACTGGCATCGCGGCACCGAGGGAAATCCGAACGGCGGCAACGACGGCACGGGTACCGCACAGATCCGCACCAACGTTCCGAACCAGCTGTTCGTTTCGCATCTGCACGTGCGCAAAGGCTTGCCCTACGGCTTCGAACTCGGGCTCCACGCCAACTGGCTGCACGACAGCTCGATGGTGTCGCTCGGCCTCGACATTCGCTGGGCGCTGTTCGAAGGCTTCCACTCGGGCGTCGGTTATCTCCCCGACTTCGCCGTGCGCGGCTCGGTGAACACCCTCGTCGGCAATCAACAGCTGTACCTCACGATCGTCGGCATCGACGCGATGATCTCGAAGCCCTTCGCCATCAGCGGCGTCGTCACGATCACGCCGTATCTCGGCGCGCAGGGTCTGATGATCCTCGGCGATTCGACGGTCATCGACGCGACGCCGAATCGCAGCTCGTTCCAGGAATGCACGCGCCGCCACGTGTCGGTGAATCGCGACGCCAACGGCAACCCGGTCAGCTCTGATCTCATCTGCGACTCGTCGTCGGGCGCACCGATGGTCGGCCCGAACGACTCGCGCAACGAGATGGTCTTCAACTCGACGCGCTTGATGCGCGTTCGCGCCGCGGCCGGTCTGCGACTACGCATCGGTCCGTTCACCGTCGCGGGCGAATTCCTCGACGACCTCGTCGCGCCCCTGTGGCTCAACGGTGACGGCTCGTGGCAGGGACAGGGCCCCGCCGGCGCGACCGGACAGGCCACCGACGTCACGATCGAATATCCGCGCCAGTGGCAGGTCACGTTCGGCGTCGGCGTTCAGTTCTGAGCGCCTCGCGCGTCTCGTCGAAAAGTGGACCGATGCGGTGGAACCGGTAGTCCTCGGGCAACCGGAGGCTGCTGACATGCTGAACACGATCTCGACTTCGCGCCCCACGATGGATCTCCCGCTCTACGGTCCGGAGCGCGAACTCGTCGCGGAGATTCGCACCCTCACGGGGCTCGTGAGCGAACTCACCCTCACCCTCGTCGTGCAAGGCGCGTGGCTCTCGGCGCTGCGCAACGGGCGCAAGGCGCCGCTCGGTCTCGACGTCGATGCCGCCATCGCGACGGTGACCAGCAATGTTCCCGACGAGATCGCGGACGGACTGTGGGAGTCGCGTGATGCGATCCTCGCGCGGTTCCATACCCGTGAGCAGGGCTGACCGCGCGCGCGTGGATCGTTCAATCGCTCTGCTCGCGCTCACATTCGGTGCACTCACGACGATCGCAGCGTGTCGTCGTACGAATAAGCTCGCTCCCTCGTCGCACGACGCGAGCACGCGCGATGTCGCGAGCGAGGACTCGGCGAATGATGCCGCTGCGCCCGTCGGTCCGCCGAATCCATGGGGCGACGGGTCGCTGCCGCACTCGACCAGCACGGGGCCCGAGGCGGATCGCACGCTCACGGCGATGACCGCGTTGCGCGCGACGATCGGCTTCTGGCGAATCGAGCGCGCGCAGCGCGACCACTGCCCGACGCTCGCGGATCTCGCCGATACGCCGAGCGCTGCGTTCGATCCAGCAACGATGCGCGCCGACGCATGGGGGACGCCCTTCGAGATCGAGTGCCAGGGTGCCCGCGTGCGCGTGCGTTCGCTGGGTCCCGACCGAACGCGCGATACGCCCGACGATCTATGGGCGCAGTGATCGCGCGCTAACTCGGCTCGCGCAGCCAGCGTTGCGCGAGTTTGTGCGTGCGCGCGTGGACTTCGATGCGCGTGAGAAACTGCTCGCGTGCGCTCGGATCACCGATCTTCGCCGCACGCCGATCGATCGCATCGCGCGCCCCACGAATCGCCGCGCGCGCCTCCTCGTCGTGATCCGTCCGCGCGAGCGCCTCGGCATGGGCGAGCCGCAATTGCGCTTCGCCTTCTTCGGATGCGCCGCCCGCGTCGAGCCGTTCCATCGCCGCGCGCGTCACTGTCAGTGCGTCGTGCTCACGGTCGATCGAGAGCAATGCCGATGCGAGCTGCGCCGCGGCCGGGATGAGCACCATGGTGGCGGCCTCGTGCGCCGTGTCGAACGCGGTGCGCGCATCGCGCAGCGCTTCTTCGCGACGATCGAGCCGGAGGAGCATCTCGGACGCGTAGATCCGGCAGAACGCGTACATCCGCGGATCGTGTTGCGCGGCGAAGTAGTCGAGTGCTTCTCGCAGCACGGCAAGACCTGCCTCGTTGTCACCGCGAAGTCCGAGCGTCCGTCCGAGATTGTGCTTCGCGAATGCGTCGAGACTCTTCAAGCCCAGACGGGCCGAGGTCGCCATCACCTCGCGCGATTCGCGCTCGGCATCGGCGTAGCGACCGAGTTCGACGCTGGCGTTGGCGATGTTCACGCGCTGGAAGTTCGCGTTGCGTTCATCGCCGGCGAGACGGAACTCGCGAATCGACTCGTCGATGTACGAGCGCGCGGCGGCGAGATCGCCACTGACCAGCGCGAGTTGAGCTTCTCCCTGCGCGAGCCGTGCGCGCGCGACCGGTTCGAGCACCGCACCCTCGGCACGAGCACGCACCGATTGCATCAGTTCGGCAGCCTCGGAGTACTCGACCACCGCGAGCACCGCCACTGCACGCGCCCCGGTGGCGACCGCATCGGAGAGCGCGTCGGACGACGGCGCGACGGACTGCCATCGCTCGAGGCAATCGCTCATCACATCGCGGCGCGCCGTGCGACTCGCGGCGATCATTGCTTCGCCGAGCGCGCGGTACCACGCACGCGTCCCGGCCCCCACCGCGTTCAGCGCTTCGCTCGCGCTCGTGAGGCATGCGCCGAGATTCCCGCTCCATCGATGCGCCTCGGCCTCGATGATCTTCGCGCGACCGATCTCCGACGCGGGAATACCGCACTCGACCGCGCGCGCCGCCGCGCGCACCGCGCTCGCGAATTCGTTGCCCGCCAGGGCCGCATCGGCCGCGACGAGATACCAACGCCCCGCCTGAAACGGCTGGGCGCCTCGTTCGTAGTGATCGGCGAGCGCCGCGGCATCGACGCTTCCGGCTTTCTCGAGCCATGCCCCCGCCATCGCGTGTGCATGCGTGCGGTCTTCGTCGGTGAGCGTCGCGTACGCTGCTTCACGCAGAAGCGAGTTGCGAAAGAAGTACTCGACCTCGGCACGCACCGCACTCGACGAGCGGCGCGCGACGATCTCGCGCGTCACCAGTTCCTGCAGCCAGTCCTCGGTCGCTTGCGTGCGATCGACCCCGCCGAGCGAGACGACGCCACCGCGCCAGAACGTCTGACCGAACACGCTCGCAACGCGGATCACACGCTTCGCTTCCGGTCCGAGCGCATCGAGCCGAGCCTGCACCATGCCGAGCACGCTGTCGGGCAGCGCATCGCCCTGCCCCGCGACCACCGCGCGCATCAGCTCTTCGAGGTTGAACGGATTGCCTTCGGCGCGCTCCACGATGCGATCGACGACGGCGTCCGTCGCGCGCTCGGTGAGGACTTCGTGCACGAACCGCTGTGATGATTTCTTCGAGAGCGGGCCGACCGAGATCTCCTGCGATGCATTCGCGAGCGAGGCCCGAAACGCATGGGGCTGCTCGGGGGGTCCGCCGGCTAGAATAAAACGCGGCCGGTCCGCCAGATTTCGGAGCGCGGCGTCGACGGTCTTCATCGACGGTCCATCGGCCCACTGCACATCTTCGAAGAGCAGCAGCACCGCGCCGTCTTCGCACTCGCCCGCGATCCAATCCTCGAACGCCGCACGCATGGCATCACCGCGCAGCACGGGATCGGTACGGGCCGCGCGGAACGCGTCATCGTCGGCGAACGGCACGCCGATCAACTCGCCGAGGAAGACACCGACACGTTCGCGATCGCTCGGCCGCACGGCGCGCAAGAGCACGGACGAAAGCTTCTCACGGCGCGTCTCGAGCGGTTCACCGTCGACGATGCGCGCATGCGAACGGAGCGCCCGCGCGATGAGTCCGAACGGCGATCGAGCGGTCATCGGGTCGCCGCGTCCGGTCAGGATCACGAGCCCTTGTTCTCGCCCGCGCAACCGCTTCACCCACTCGTAGCGAATGCGCGATTTGCCGATGCCCGCCGGCCCGGCCAGCACGACGCCGCGCGCGACCGATTCGTCCGCGCACTCCGCGAAGCACGCATCGAGGATCGCGAGTTCACGATCGCGACCGACCATCGGCGTAGGCCGTCCGAACAGTTGCGGGCCCGCTTCGTCGATGCCCGTGCGTTCGCCGCGCAACGCGGGCTCGCCGTCGACGGTCTCGATAACGCACGTGCTCTCCAACATGCGCGCCGTCGTCGCATCGACGCGAATCACTTCCTGCGCCTTCTCGAGTTGCGTCGCGCCGCGCTCGATCGCTTCCGCCGACAAGCCGGCGGCGTTGGTGAGCACACGGCACGTTGCCAGCGCGAGACGCGAACCGACGAGCAACCGCTGCGCTTCACTCGCGGCACGCGCAGCACGAATCGCCTCGTCGCCCGTCGACCGCTCGCCCCCGAAGACCGCGACAGCGCGCCGACCGATGGTTCGATGCGGCACGCCACCGTGCGCGACGATCACCTGCTGAAATTGCTCGAAGGCATCGCCCGGCGTCGCGACCGCGCCGAAGCCCGCGAAGAGCGCGGTGACAACGCGTTGCTCCGCGGTGGCCACCGCACCCGACGACGAGCCGGCCGGGATCGCCATCGTCGCGGCTTCGACCGCCTCACGATCGGTCTCGCCGAGTTCCGCGCCGGAGTGAATCGCTCGAATCGCGGCGCCGAGAGCGCGAACATCGCCGTACCGGGTGCTCGCATCGCGGGCCATCGCACGCGCGACGATGTCGCTCACGATCGGGGGGAGACTCGGCACGAGGTCGGTGAGCCGCGGCGGTTGTTGCAACACGATCTGCGCGAGGACCGCGAACGGATCGCGACCGGTGAACGGCCGTCGCCGCGCCAGCAGTTCGAACAGCACCACGCCGAGCGAGTACACGTCGGTCAGCGCGGTGATGTTCGCTTCGCCGCGTGCCTGTTCGGGAGACATGTACGCCGGCGTGCCGACGCGAAATCCCTCGAGCGTGATCGCTTCGTCGTGCAGTGAGCGCGCGATTCCGAGGTCGATGAGTTTGACGTGAAGCGCGCCGTCGTCTCGATCGACGAGGAAGAAGTTGCTCGGCTTGACGTCACGGTGAACGATTCCGTGGGCGTGCAGGGCCGCCAGCCCCTCGGCTGCCTGGGTGACGACTTCGAACACCTCGGACACGCCGAGTGGTGCGATGCGCTGACGTCGCGCGAGGTCCATCCCGTCGAGCCACTCGAGCACCAGGCAGAGCCGGCCTGCTTCGTCTTCGCCGTGCGCGACGTAGCCCACCACGTGCTCGTTGCGAACCCGCTCGAGCAACCGTGCTTCTTGATGGAACCGCTGCGCAGCGATCGGATCGACCGTCTGCGCGTGCATGCGCTTGACGGCCACGATGGCGCCGGTTTCGCGATCGACCGCGCGAAACACTTCCCCGAACGCGCCGCTCCCCACGCGGCTCTCGAGTGCGAAGCGATCGGTGATCGCTCGCTCGGCGGACTTCATCGCGAGCGAGTATAGCCTTGCTGCGGTCTCAGCGGGTCGAGCGATACGCCGCGTCGTCGTACCAACGGAGCGCGAGGTATTGCTCGCTGACGGCGAACCGCGCGAGGTCGCGAAGCGGCTCGAGGGTCGCGAGCGCCGCGCGCACATCGGGTTCGCCACCACCACCGCGGTGGCGCGCAACGACCATGCGAGCCGCGACGCCGAAGTCACCCGACACCAGCAGTCCGGCGCGGGCCCTCGCGATTTCCATCGCGTAGAGCCAGCGTTCTTCGGTGAACGGCATGCCCGCGTCGTCGAGCGTACGCAGCAGGTCCTGGAGACGTTTCTGAGAGCGCGGCGACAACGACGCGATCAGTTCCTGTGCGATGCGTGCCGATGCGGGTGACGCGCCCGACATGACCAGCGAGCCCGCGATGCTCACCGCGCGAACGAGATGGCCGCGTTCCTCGGGATCCAGGGTCGCGGCGAGCAGGTACGAAGCGCGCGAAACTTCCAACGCTGCACCGAGTACGAATCGCCCGACGGGCGTGTCGTTCGCAACCGGCGCGGCGAGAATCACCGACGGCGGCTGCGTGCGCGCGGCGACCGCACCACCGGGTACCTCGGCGCGAATGAAGAGCCCGTGTCGCGCCAGTTGCAACAGACTGACGGACGCGGTGTACACGCGCGCGATCTCGGTCGCGCCGTTGAGCGCGACGCGGTCGACGCCGGTCACGCCGTAGCTGGCGATCTCCCGGCGGTAGCGGTTCGCAAGGCCGTCCCACAAGATCGCGCCGATCTCGGCGACCGGATGGAGTTCCGGCGGAAGCAGCATGCGCATCGCGACGTCCGAGGGCGGCTCGGGTGCGAGTGCCAGCGGCGGCGGCGGCGAGGTCTCTTGTGCGTTGTTCGCGAGCACCTGGTACACGCTGCGAATCGCGCGCGACGGTTGTCGACGCTGCAGTGATGCATAGAGCCCGATCATCGCCTCGAGCGCTTCGAGCCGCGACGGATGGAGATTGAAACGCTGACGTTCGAGCCGGACCGCTTCGTCGCGTCCGCTCTCGTGCCGCGCGAGGCGCACCGCGAGTGTGGACATCGCGTCGGCATCGCCGCGAGTGACCGCATCGCGCAGTTCGTCGTCGGATGTATCAGCGAACGCCGGATCTTCCTCGGTAGGAAGCCGCGCGGCCGCGAGCGCCGAGTCGCTGCTGTGCGTCGGCACGATCGCCGGCGGGGCACTCGGCGAATGAACACCGAGTGGCGTCGGGCGCCGTGAAATCAGCGGGATTGCGACACCGCCGTCGGGCGTGCCGTTTTCCGCGTCGTCGGGCTCGATCGTTCGCGGGACGTTCGACTCACGCAGCCAGTTGCTCGGCGCGTCGGGCTCGGTGGTGCGGCCATCGTGCTCGTTCGTATCCTCGGCCTCCGTCTCTGCGGAGATCTCGGAAGTCTCGACGCTCGGCGACGACGAGGGCGACGCGACGACGCGAATGTTCGGGCGCGAGATGGGGCGATCGTTGTCGCGCGCGTCCTGGAGGACGGCGGACAACGCCGCGACCTGCTCGGGCGGCGCGATCTTTCGCACCGAATCGAGATGCGACTTCGCGCGATGGAGAGCCCCCGCTTCGAGTGCAGCGCGCGCCGCTCCCATTCGAAGCGAGACACGATCGGCGTCCGTCTCGGCGTTCTCTTCGAGCGCGAGGAGCGTGCGCTCCAGCGAGCCCCAATCGCCGCGCCGGCTGGCCACGTTCGAGAACGCCATCAGTGCGCGGTGAGAGCGCGGATCGAGTTCGAGCGCGCGACGTAGCTGCACGTCGGCGACCACGTCGTCGTTGCCTTTGGCGAACGCTTCGCCCGACGCGGCCAGCAGTTCGGCGGCTTCGCTGCGCACCGGCGTCGTCGCGGCCGCGCGCGCGAAACACTCGCCCGCGTCGCGGAACTGTTCTTCACGAAGATAGAGATCCGCGAGGTACCGAAGCGCCGCGCGGTGCGCCGGTTCGTCCTCGAGAATTGCTTCGAGTTCGGCGCGCGCCGCGGCCGGATCGTCGATTCGCTGTTCGAGCACGGCGGCACGGTGCAATCGCAACGCGCGGATCTCTGCGCGATCGGATGCACGCTCGATGCGGCGCGCGAGCAACGTCGAGACCGTCTGCCAGGCCCCGAGTTGTTCCGCGATGTCGTGCAGGCCTCTCAGCAGATCGAGATTGTCGCGGTCGGTGGCCAGCGCATTCTCGAGCCGGTGTTGCGCATCGGCGGGGCGTCCGAGCGGGCCCTTCAGCAGGTCGGCGGCGCGCAGCACGAGCGGTACGCGCTGACGATTGTCGAAGGTTCGATCGATGCGATGATCGAGCAGTTCGAGTTCCGCACCGGCGTCACCGACCTCGCGCGCGAGTTCCTCAGTCTGTGACCGAAGGTCCGGGTCCTCGTTCCGCTGCAGGGCCTGGCGCGCCATCGCCAGTGCCGCGGGTCGATCGGATCGCGCGAGCTGATGAATCTGTTCGCGCACGCCCGTGAGCGCTTTTTCGTCTCGCGGCGCCGGCGCCTCCACGCGCTCACCCGCTACGCGCTGCATCGAGGGAAGGGCGAGCACCGCCTCGCGCACGCCGTCGCGCGCGTTCGCGCCCGTCACGATCGCTTCGATCGCGTCGCGCGCTGCATCCTTGTCTTCGGCGCCCTTGAAGTGAACATCGACCGCACGCTTCGCCCGTGTGACGTCGTCGATCTCCGTCGCGGCGATCACGAGTGCGCGCAACG
>CBIHQZ010000055.1:0-13114 GCA_966212315.1 uncultured Myxococcales bacterium | reverse complement strand
TCGACCTGGGATTTCATCCACGAGAACTTCGGCTTCATGCTCGCGTGGGGATGCATGGTGTTCATCCCGTTCACGTTCTCGCTCCAGACGCTCTATCTCGTCGATCATCCGGCCGCGTTGCCGACCTGGTCGATCGGGGCGCTGATCGTCCTGAACTTCACCGGCTACTACATCTTCCGCACCGCGAATCTCCAGAAGCACCGGTTTCGCGCCGACCCGACGCGCCCGATCTGGGGACGCACGCCCGACTCGATCAAGACGGCCCGCGGAACCCGTCTGCTCGTCTCGGGCTGGTGGGGAATCGCGCGCCACGCGAACTACCTCGGCGACCTGATGATGGGGCTCGCGTGGTGCCTGACCACTGCTGCGCCACGCGTGCTCCCGTACTTCTACTTCATCTATTTCGTGATCCTGCTGTTGCACCGCGAGCGACGCGACAACGACCATTGCGCGCGCAAGTACGGAGCCGACTGGGAGGAATACACGCGGCGCGTTCGATGGCGGATCGTTCCGTTCGTGTACTGACCAGCCAGCTGTCTCATCGTGTTTGACAGCGTTGCGGCGACCGGGCTTCTCTACCGCGCATGACGGTGCAGCCCTCTCTCGATGTCGCGCCCGCTTCGTCGGCGCCGGCCGACAGCACGCAATCCCTCGAGCCCGCGTCGATCGCGAACACTCGATTCGCCGCCATTTACAGCCCGCTGTGGATGGCCGCGATGGGCGCGTTGATGGTCACCCGCGCGCTGAGGCACTGGGGAGATCTCAAACACATGGCGTTCGGCCTGGCGCTCGCGCTGCCGGCATGGATCTACCCGTTCACGCCGATGGCCGCGCGCGCCGATGCGAACCGACCACTCGCGTCGCGCTACGCAACGCACTTCGCCGTCGCGATCGCGCTCACCACGCTGCTGCAGACGTACTTCGGTTCCAACCTGTTCTTCGACCGACTCGGCATGCAGTACCACTTCAATACGAAGTGGGTACTCAACGGCACGCCGCTGTTCCTCTACTTCGTGACCATCGCGTATTTCACGATGTACTACGTGCTGATGGTCGCGCTCGACCGTCCGATCGCGCGGAACCTCAAAGGCCCGGCGCGCTGGCTTGCTCGCTTCGCGCTCTGTTACGCCGTCGCGTTCGGCGAGACGTTCTTCATGGCCAGCGACATGATCTCCGACTTCTTCTCGTACCGCGAAAAGCGCTACGCGTTGCTCATCGGATCGATCGGCTACGGGATGTTGTTCTTCGCGACGCTGCCGATCTTCGTGCGGCTCGCCGAGACGCCGTCGGCGAAACGACAGTCGCTCGGCACGCTGGTTCGCGATGTTCTCGCCGCCAACATGCTCTCGCTCGTCGCCTACGAGATCTTCGCGCTCGCGACCGGCCGGCCGTTCTAGCCCGGATTATTCACCAGCGGTGAGCAGCTCGGGTGCGATACGCGAGTGCCCCTCTTCGACCGACAGCATCGCGGGTCGATGCGTCTCGTGAGGCTGTCGGCCGGCCGGGGAGGGGCGAGTGAACGCAGCGATTCAATCGATGGGGAGGGGTCTGCGTTACTCGCGGCTCACTTCGCGTGAGCCGTTTCCGTCGAGTGCTTGTTGGCGTGTTCTTCGGCGATCAGCCGTGCAGCGCGCAGACCGATCACCATGCTCGGCGCATTGAGTGCGGACACCGGCGCGTTGGGAATGATCGACGCGTCGGCGACTCGCAAACCCTTGAGCCCACGAACCCGAAGCTCGTTGTCGACCACCGAGCTGGCGTCCATGCCCATGCGACACGTCCCCGCGTAGTGGTACGTCGTCATCAAGTTGCCGCGCACGAAGTTCTCGAGTCCGCGCGGGCTGCGATGCGTGGGATCGGGGTGCAGTTCGCGATTGCCCCAACGACGAAGCGCCGGCGCCTGCGCGATACGGCGCGCGCGTCGCACACCGTGGAGCATGGCGTCGAGGTCGGCGCGATCCGCGAGATAGTTCGGATCGATCAGTGCCTGATCGCGAACGTTCGATGATGCGAGACGAACGCTGCCTCGGCTCTTCGGCTTTCCGAGAATGACCACGATGCCATAGACCCTCGCGACGAGGGACTGCATCGCGTTCGTCCAGAACAGCTGTTTGATTGCCTTGCGCGTCAGTCCGGCGACGGTCTTGTTTTCGTAGAGCGACTGCGGAAGCGCCAACGGCGGGAGCATCCGGACCATCGCCTCTTTGAGCGACGACCGACCCGTGTAGAACACGTAGCAGGTGTCCGCCGACTCGGAGCCGTCCCACGAATCGCCGTCCGCGCGGTGGAACCCGTACAACTGCGGATACGAACAATCCGTCGGTCGATTGCCCAGGTAGAACAGGGTCACGTTCGGATGGTCGTGGAAGTTCGCGCCGACGCCGGGCGCATCGTGCAGCACGGAGATGCCGTTGCGACGCAGGTCCTCGCCGGGACCGACGCCCGAGAGCATCAGGAGCTTCGGCGTTTCGAGCGCGCCGGCCGTGAGCACGACCTCGCGCGTGGCACGAACGATCTCACGCTGCCCGTTGCACTCGATCTCGACGCCCACCGCGGTGCGCCCCTCGAACACGACGCGATGAACGGTCGCGTTGGTGCGGAGTTCGATGTTGCCGTGAGGCGACAATGATCGGACGAACGCGACGTATGAACTGCGGCGCTGATTGCCCTCGAAGTTCATCCATTCGTATCCGAGATAGCCGCACAGGTTTCCGTCGTGGAAGTCGTCCTTGCGCGCGAAGCCCTCGGATTCCGCCGCCCAGATGCACTGGCGCGTGAACTCGGTCTCCTCGCGGCATTGCACGCCGAGCTTTTTCTCGAGCGCCGAGAAGTCATTGACGACGTCGCTCCATCGCCATCCATCGACGCCCCAGCCGTCGAAGTCCGCGCGGCTTCCGCGCGTGTAGACCATGCCGTTGACCGAGCCGCTGCCGCCGACGCCACGACCCGAGCCCATGTAGAGCCGCTTGTTCATGCAGCCCGCCTGCGGAACGCTGAATCGCTCCCACATCAGGTTGTCGTTAATGAACGCCGTCTTGTAGCCATTCGCGAGGAGCGTCTCGGGATTCGCCTCCGCGGGCTGTCCGCATTCGAGTGCGAGCACGGAGACCGACGGGTCCTTGGCGAGTTCGCCGGCCAGCACGCAGCCCGACGAGCCTGCGCCCACGACGATGTAGTCGAAGCGCTTCACGATCGGCCTCCCGTGAGCCGCGCACGCAGCGTGGCTGCGATGTCGCGCAACGCAATCGCACGCTGCGACCAGTCGCCGTAGATCATGCGAATCGTGGAACGCGCGATCTCGTAGTCGCCGCTCGCCACCGGAAAGAGCTTCTTCGGCGAATAGATGGGGAAGCGGTCCTCGAGGACGGCCTTCTGGTTCGTGCAGCCGCGCAGACCGTCGCGACCGTTGAGTCGTCCGAAGCCGGAGCCTTTGGTCCCGCCGAACGGAAGGTCTTGAGCAATGTACGCGAGGCCGAAGTCGTTCACGCACGTCGAGCCCGCGGTGATCTGCCGTGCGATCCGTCGCGCACGCGCGGGATCGCGGGTGAACACCGACGAGCCGAGCGCGTACTCGGAATCGTTCGCGAGTCGAATCGCTTCTTCTTCGCCCGAGACCTTCATGATCGACATGACCGGTCCGAAGGTCTCTTCGCGCGTGATGGCCATGTCGTGGCGCACGCCCGTCAACACGGTCGGCTCGAAGAACTGCCCGAACGGGCTTCGCTTGCCGCCCGCGCGAACGACCGCGCCCTTGGCGACCGCGTCGTTCACGAGTCGCTCCACCTGATCGAGCTGACCCGGCATCGTCATCGCGCCCATGTCCACGAGACCGTTCCCGGGCGGGCCGTGTCGCATCGTTCGTACGACCTCGAGCACTTGTTCGACGAATGCGTCGTGAACGGATTCGAAGACGTAAACGCGCTCGATCGCCATGCACATCTGTCCGGACGACAGGAACGCGCCGGCGAGGGCGGTGTGCACCGCTTGAGGAACGTGCGCGTCGTCGCACACGATCATCGGATCCTTGCCACCGAGTTCGAGAATCACCGGGATTGCGGCCTTCGCGCTCTCTTCGATCACGCGCCGTCCGTTGCGAGCCGAACCGGTGAACACGATCAGATCAGCGCCGCCGGAAACGACCGCCGCGCCTGTCTCGCCGCCACCGGTGAGGATCTGCACGAGGTCGGGCGAGTGGCCGCGGGCATTGAGTACTTCGTCGAACATCCGCTGGAATCGGCGGACCGACCATGAACTCCATTCCGAGACTTTGATGACCACGGCATTGCCCGCGAAGAGCGCGGGAATCGTCGGGCCGACAATGTTCTGAAAGGGGAAATTCCAGGGCGAGATCACGCCGACGACACCGAGCGGATGAAACTCGATGGTCGCGGTCTTGTGAACCAGCAAACCCGACGAGACCCGTTCGGGCGCCAGGTGCTTCTCGCCGTGGTTGATGGTCCAGCGAAGCTTCTCGGCGACGGGCCAGATCTCGCCGAGCATGGCGTGCTCGCGCGTCTTGCCCGATTCGAGCACCACCAGATCGGCGAACTCGTCGGCCTGCTCGAGCGTGTATGCGAGAAGGTCTTCGAGCACTCGTCGGCGTTCCGCGAACGACGTCTTGCTCCACGCCTTTTGCGCCTCTCGAGCGCGGGCGATGCGTTCGACGACTTCGCTGCGGGACATCGAAGGCACGGTGCCCAGGTACTTGCCGGTGGCGGGATCACGGCACTCGATCACGGCGTGTGCGGGGGCGATCTGCTGTGCGGTCGTCATGCTGCTGCCTTCATTGCGCGTACGGTCTTGAGGTCGGTGATGGTCTTCTCGATCCCTGCGTCGATCGAAACGGTCGGGCGATAGCCCAGATCGCGCGCCGCTTTTTCGATGCTGTAATAGTGATGCGTGCAGAGGTAATCGACAGTGAACCGCGAAAGACTCTCCTCTGAATTGAGGGTGCCTCCGCGCAAGTTATCGAGCGTCTCGCGCACCCACGCAGCGCCGTAGGCGATGGGATAGGGGATGTTGAATCGGGGCGGGTTGTACCCGAGCGGGACGATCACTTTTCGCACGAACTCCCAGAAGCCGATGGGTTCGCCGTTGGTGATGAAGTACGCCTGACCATTGACCGGCGAGTCCGGGCCGAGTCGATCCGCGGCCGCGAGACAAGCGTCGACGACGTTCGACACGTACGTGAAGTCGGTGAGCCGGCCTGCCTTGCCAACCGAGAATCGAAGCGCGCCCTTACGCGCCTTCTCGAGAATCGCGGGAACCATGCGTGTGTCGCCCGGACCGAAGATCGTGTGCGGACGGAGCGAGCACGCATAGAGACCTTCGGCCGCGAGGACCGCGCGTTCCGCGACGCTCTTCGTCTCCGCATACGGCGCCGGGAATCGGGTCGCATACGGGAGCTTCTCGTCGCCACCGGCGATGTCCTGCCCCTCGTACACGACACTCGCCGAACCGACGTAGACCAGCTTTTTCACCGCGTGCTTCTGCATCGCGCGGATCACGTTCTGGGTTCCGCCGATGTTCACGCGGCGGATCAGATCGACTTGACTCCACTTCGTGTGAACGATCGACGCCGAGTGGAACACCACGTCTTTGCCGGCGACGAGCTTGTCGACCAGGCGTTCGTCGGTGATGTCGCCATCGACGAACTCGACATCGTTGCGACCCGGAGGAACGCCCTTGTCGAGCACCGTCACACTGTCACCGCGCAACACCAGTGCGTCCACCAGATGACGCCCGAGAAAGCCCGAGCCGCCTGTAACCAGTGCCTTCACACGAACCTCCAATTGATCACGCTGCTGGATGCTGTTCGACGTACAGATTCATGGGACCGGTCGGTGCCACCGGAACCTTGTATGCGTCGCGCACGCCGACATCGCTCGACGCTGCGAGGAATCGGAATCGCTGCACGAGCCGCGCAAGAACGATCTTGGCCTCGATGAGCGAGAAGTTCTCGCCGATGCAGCTGCGCGACCCGGCGATGAATGCGAGAAACGCATACGGGTGCGACGGCGGCTTCAAGAAGCGTTCGGGGCGGAACTCGTCGGGCTCGGACCAGATGCTCGCGTCGTGATGGACGGCGTCGATGGCGACGACGATCTTGGCGCCCTTCGGCACCGCGAATTCGCCGATGACGTCGTCTTCGATCGCCTCGCGCGTGACGACCGGCACGAGCGAGTACTCACGCAATGTCTCGCACAAGACGGCATTGGTGTATTCGAGTCCGCGGAGCGCGGTTTCTGGCGAGACAACGCCGTCCGGGAACATGCGATTGGCCTCGGCGATGGTCTTTTCCATCATCGCGGGGTGTCGCGTCAGTTCGAACAGCGCCCACGCGAGCATCATGCTCGACGTCTCGTGCCCCGCGACCAGGAAGGTTTTCACCTCGTCGCGTAATTGAGCAATCGCGCGATCGTCCCAGGGCAGTCCCGACTCGAGATGCGCAGACATGATCCGGTCGAGAATGTCTTTCTTCCCTGGCGCGTTCCCATCGCGTCTGCGCTTCACGATGATGTCGGTGACGAACGCGTCGAGTTCCGCCGTCGCGCGTTTGAATTCGAGGTTCGCCGGCGTCGGAAGATAGCTGCGAACCGGATTGAGGATCCGCCGATTCGCCTCGTCGACGATCGGGATATACAGCCGCGGAAGCACTTCGTCGGCGAGTCCCGGTGGCAGCGAGAGCACGGCATCGGCAATGACTTCGAGCGTCAGATTTCGAAGCGCGGGCACGAAATCGAACGGTTCGCCGGTGCCCGCCAGCGGATCGAGCTTCTTGATCAAGCGGCTCGCGGCCTCGTCGGCGATCTTTACGACATCGCCGAGAATCTCGGCGCGAAATGCCTTGCCGAGAATCGCGCGCTGCCGCTTCCAGAGGTCACCTTCTGCGATGACCAGACCGTCGCCCAGCAACGGCTTGAATGCCGCGTAGGTACGGTCGTCCTTCTTGTAATTCATGACGTTCGTGGCGAGCACACGTCGAATGAGTTCCGGATCGGCGACGAGAATGTACGTGTCGCCGAAGAACTGGAACGAAACGATCTTCTCGGGCCCGACGAACCAACGCCGCATGGTGGTCCACGGCGAGCCGATGAGAAGGTCGAGAAAATGCCCGACGATCGGAACGCGCGTCGGAACCTTGGGAACCGCGCGCCCGGTCGTGCTGTGTGCCGATACCGTCATTTTTCTTATCGGGGTTTGCGCACGTGGAAGAAGAACATCGGCGTGAAAATGCCCTGCTGTCCGCCCTTGACGAGTGCCGTCGCGGCGGTCTCCAGGAAGGCCTGCACAGCGCTCGAGCCCTTCGGCGCGATGCGAACCGCTTCGAGCGCCTTCACCAGGTATCGCGTGAAGTAGCGCCCCTCGGGCGTTCGCTTGAACCCGGAGAGCGTGTAGTCGTTGCCGAGCGCGTGGTACCACGGCGTCGTCGCGTCGGACTCCGGTGCAACGTCGCGGCTCTGTACGATCTCGAAACCCGCGGTCCCGAGCGCGTTCACCACGTCGTGCGTGTACCAGATGTCGGGGAGCGCATCGCCCTCCTCGATACCCTTCTTGATCGCCTGATGCTCCATGTCCTTCGGGTTGAAGCGATCGGTCAGGCACCACTCGTAGCCCGCGAACTCCGCGCCCGGCTTCATCACGCGGAACAACTCTTTGAAGAGTCGGACCTTGTCCGGCGCGTGGCACGTGGCTTCGATTGCATAGACCGCATCGAAGGTCGCGTCCGGCATCGGGAGATTCATGAAGTCGGCCTTGATGAACGAGCAACGATCGCTCAGTCCGGCGTCGACGTTCTGCTTCGTGCCGCGCTTGATCTGGTACTCGTTGTTGTTCACGCCGACGACCGACGCACCGGAGAACCGCGCGATCGCGCGCATCGGTCCGCCGATGCCGCAACCGACATCGAGCGCCTTCATCCCGCGCTTCAGACCGAGCTGGGACGCGAGGTAGAACTCGTGGCGCGCGATCGACGCCTCGAAGGTTTCGCCCTTGTGACGCGGCGCGAAGTGGAACGACTGCCCCCAGCCGTACTCGTAGAAGTCGGTTACGAGGTTGTAGTAGTCGTTCACCATCGCCATGTAGTTCGACTTACGGGTGTTCACGTCGGCGGCGTGAAACGACGTGTACTCGTCGACCGTGCTTTGCACTTCGGTCTTGGGAAGCGAGTTCTGCAGGATGTCCGATGCACCCGTGGTCGTCATGTGAGGTGAAATCCTTTCAGCAGGGCGGCGTGTGGTAGCGATGCGCTGGTCTCGCCGAGCCCTTTGCGAACGTGCTGCCGCGCACCCGCTGCATCACGAACGGTCGTTGCCGGTCGTGCCTACCACCGCGCACGAGGCGACGAAATGCCCGCGATCATGGTCGAAGTCAATGGGGCGAGTTTACTTTGCGAGAGTGTTGGTAGTTTACTTTCGGGATCGCCCACGATGGCAACGCCGCGACGGGCTGAGCGATCGCGACGACGTCCAGTTTTCCATCGAATCGCGTGGTTTTTCGGCCAACGGTGGACCGTCGACGAAGCGGCCGGGGCCGAGATGTCCAGTTTGAGCCACCCATTGAGCGAGGGCCACATCGCACGATTGAAATGACCGCTGGTTCACGGTATTCGTCGCGCCGTCTTCGCCGCGTCGAACCCTGCTCCTTGTCGACGGCTTCGCCGATGCGAGCGTGGGGCGAACTCGATCACTGGCAGTTGTATCGCTCGAGCCGAACGCCGTGCTCGTCGCGGTGCTGGTAGATCACGCCGCCTTCGTCGAGCACCACCATGTCGCGGAAGCTCTCTTCGGGCACCGTGTTCGGCGGCAACGCGACCTGACCGATCGGATGACCATCGGTCGGATCGAGACACATCAGGCCGACGACGTCGTGGTTGCCCTCGGCCTCTTCACTTCCCGGCGGGACGCCGACAACGGCGGTGTAGATGATCCCCTGACGATCGGTATCGAGCAGGACGATGCTGAGGATCACGAGCTGGATCTGCAGTTCCTTGGTCCAGCGATGATCGCCCGTGTCGCGCGCGACCGAGTTCACGTAGAAGCGGCCCGCCTGCTGATCGATGAGGCCGGCGTTGATGTACGACTGCCCGTCACGCGTCGGACGCCCTGGGATCTCCGGGCGCGTCGTGTCGGCCGTACCGCTCGTGTCGCCGAGTCGAACGAGAGGACCGTGCTCGCGCTCTACATAGATGTCGTTGCCGTCGACCATGAGCGCGGTGACCCCGCCGCTCTCGCCGATGCCGCGGCCGCTGAGCGCCATCGTTCCGCGCGGCGTTCCGTCAGGTCCGATGATGGCGACGTTTTCCGAGTCCTGCCGATCCAGCACGGCGATTGTCCCGTCGCGCCCGATTGCCACGTCCTGCGGCGAGCCTTGCGTCAGCGGGATCGTGTTCACCGGATGCCCGTCGCGATCGTAGCGAACGAGTCGATGATTGATGTTGTCGAGCACGTACACGTTCCCCTGCGCGTCGGTCGCGATGCTCATCGGCCCCTCCGCGTTCGCCTCCTGTTGCCGCTCGTGACCCAGCTGCCCGGCCTGACTTCCCCACGTGGCGCTCGCGAAGAGCGTTCCCTGTCGCGACGCCCCCGCGTCGTCGATCGCGGTCGGGATCGCGATGCGCGTGGGCGGCGGCGGACCGCTGTCACGCACCGTTGCCGCGCGCTGTGCGTCGGGGCGATCCGCGACGCCGCCATCACCGGCCGTCGACTCGTTGCCCTCGCCCGTCGTCGTCGTCTCGATGCGACTACGCCTCCATACGAAGATCGCGAGCATGATCAGAACGACGACCCCGACCCCTGCCACGATCTTGTTTCGACTCGACCCCATCGTCGCTCCTTCGCGTAAGACAACTGGCGAATAGCAACGCCGATGCCCTCGCGTCCATTGCCGCGATCCGTTGCCGGGAAGTGATCGCGTGCGCGACGCGTTGTAATCGCGCCCGGACCGTTCGTGAGGTCGCCGCATCGTCGCGATCGACACCGATGGGCGAACGGCATCCCGACATCCCGATCGCCGTGGGAGCGATTCCTCCCATCGTCAGGAAGCCCTCACACGCGATGCGCGGCGCCTCCCACTCGAATCGCAGTGCGTCATCGTCGTCGCGGGCTGCGTCGAACGAAATGCGCTGCGATGTCGCGATGACGTGTGATGCACGCGAATGAACGCGAATGTCGATCGATGTAGGCAACGGTGCACGCACTCGGTGTCGTTCGAGCGTTGGCCCGAGGGTTGCGATGGCTCTGGTCCGAGGACGAGGGACCACCATGAAGACGACGAAGACGATGATGACGACGCTCCGAGCGCTGATGGCGACGGCGGCGATGGCGATGGTCGGATGTGCAGCCGACGCGATGGGCCCGGTGACGGGTGAGTCGCTTCAGGGTGCCGATGAATCGTCGGTGGCGGTCTCCGAGATCAGCGCGAGCTACCCGATCGGAACGGTCGTCGCGACGACCGCGAATCTCAACCTTCGCACTGGTCCCTCGACCGGCTACCGCATCATTCTCGTGATGGCGAACGGCTCACGCGCCACGACGACCGACTACACGACGCCCCGCAACGGCTTCTACAAGGTTCGCTACGGCGGCACCGAAGGCTGGTCGTACGGTGGTTACCTCCGTCTCGTCTCGACGCCTGGCGGCGGCGGCGGCAACAACGGCGGCGGCGGCAGCAGCAGCGCGATGTCGACGGTGTTCGACCGCGCCCGTGCCGGTGTCGGCTTCGCGTACTGGTGGGGTCACGGTGCATGGCTCGCGAGCGGCCCGACCTCGTCGACGCGCAGCACCTGCTACGGCGGCTGCCCGAACTGCTCGCACTCGGGTTCGTACGGCGCTGACTGCTCTGGCTTCGTCGGCAAGGTGTGGACGGTTCCGAGCAGCAACGCGACGCTCTCGCACGATTACCACCCGTACAGCACGTACAACTTCTACAACACCACGGGCGGCGGCCAGTGGTACGGCGTGAGCCGCAGCAACGCTCGCCACGGCGACGCGCTGGTCTACAACTCGGGTGGCGCGGGTCACATCTTCCTGGTCGACAGCGGCGACGCGTGGGGCTCGATGTGGGTTTACGAAGCGCCTGGATGCGCCTCGGGCGGTGGCCGAATCCACCACGTGATCCGCACCGCGTCGTCTTCGTACCGCGCAATTCGCCGACACGGTCTGTGATTCCTCGGCGCTCGTAGCGCCGCTCCCTCCTCGGTTCGACAACACCCGGCGCTCACGCGGAGGCCGCCCCGCGTGAGCGCCGATGTGTTTCTCCCCGGCGTGCTTCTCCGTCAGTCACCCGCCGCACGCGCCGCATCCCGTCGCGCGCACACGATATGCTCGCGCGTCTCTTCCCAATCTTCCCAAAGACGACGGAGCGAGGATGTCCGACCGGCCTGTTGATTCCAGCGATCCATCGTCAACGCACGCGGCGGTTCCCGACGCGATCACACACGCGCTCGAGGCACTCACTCTCGCGCCGACGATCGACGACGCCTGGCGCGATGCCGAAGACGCCGTGCGCGACACGCAGCGACCCGAAGAAGTCGCCGACGCGATGGCCCGCATCGTCGAGGCCCTCTCGGACTCCGACGCGATCGTCCGCTGGGGAACGCGTGCAGTGCGATTCGTCGACGAGTGGTTCGAGGAACCATCGCGAGCGATTCGTCTGCTCGATCGAGTGCTCGCCGCCGACCCGTTTGCGGACTGGGCGCTCGAGCGCCTGGTCATCGCGTACACGAAGACCTCTCGCTGGAACGAATTGCTCGCGACGCTGGCTCGGACGATCGCCGCGACCACCGACAGCACCCGCAAACAATCGCTGCTCGAAGAGTCCGTAGCCGTCGCCCGCGATTTCGCTCACGACGACGCGCGCGCGATCGACGCACTCAAACAGCTGGTGGAGCTCGATGCCGACAACGGTTCGTTCGCGGCGGCATTGGAACGATTGCTCAGCGAGAACCAGCGGCACGCCGATCTCGTCGAGCTGTGGTCGTCGCGACTCGACCGCGTCGACCCGGCCCAAGCGCGTGTCCTGCGAGTGCGGGTTGCATGCGCGCGCTTCGACGGATTGCACGATGCCGAAGGGGCGCTGCGAGAGTCCGTGGCACTGCTCGGCCAAGACGACGGTCCGCCCGAGTTGCTCGCGCTGTTCGAGCGCATCGGTCATGACGGTGGGAGCGCAAACGAATCGCGACGTCGGGCGCTCACGTTGTTGCGGGATCACTTCGCTTCAATCGGCGCCGAGAGCGACCGAGAACGCATCCTCATGACGCTTGCCACGTGCACCGCGGGAGCAGAACGCGCGGGGGTGCACCGTGACCTCGCGGAGCGATTTGCGAAGACCGATCGACCGATCGACGCGATGGATCAACTCGGTGCGTTGATCACACTGGAACCCGGCGAGCAGGAGGCGCGACAACGGCTGCGCACGCTGGCGTTCGATCACTCGGCCCACGCGCATCACGCGGCGATCCTGGTGCGGAGCGCCGATTCGCTCGGCGAGAGCAGCCTCGCGGCCGATCGACTCGCCGAAGCGGCGCACATCATTCTCGAACGCGAACACGATCCAGAGGCGGCGCGTCCGCTCTTTCTGCGCGCCTTCGCGGCGGCCGCTACCGACCCGGCGATGGCCGTGCCGATCGGGCGGGATGCGCTCGAATTGCTGCCGACCGATCGATACGCGGCGACACGACTGTCGGTGCTCGAACAGGTCGGCGCGCTCGCGATCGACCGCAACGCGTGGGGAGAAGCGGCGCGGGTAGCGGAATCGATCGGCGACCCCGACCGCGCGATCGCGAACTGGCGGCATCGGCTCGACCGCGATGCACGCGACACCGAAGCGCTCGACGCGACGATTGCATTGTTCGAACAGACCGCCCGCTGGAACGAACTTGCCATCGCGCTTCGTGCCCGCGTGGAAGCGGCGAAGCCGGTGTCCGTCACGACGGAACCGGTCGCGGAGAAATCGAAGACGAAGAAGGCAACGACGTCGCGATCGCGAAAGAAGAAGTCAGCGGAGGAAGCGGTCGGTTCGACGGCGCCGGCGATCGATCCGCGCGTGCGCTCGGATCTCGTGACCCTCGCGCGCCTGCAACTCGAGCGGCTCGACGACGCATCCGCGAGCGAAC
>CBIHQZ010000054.1:0-13132 GCA_966212315.1 uncultured Myxococcales bacterium | reverse complement strand
GCTTCCGTTTCCGGGTGCGACGCCGGTCGAGACCATCTCGCGCGTGCTCACTGCTCCGCCGATGCCGGCTTCGTCGTTCAATCCCACGCTGCCGCCGACGCTCGATGCGTTCTTCAAGCGGACGCTCTCGCGTTCGATCGACGATCGTCCTCGTTCGGCAGCGGAGATGCTGCAGGCGATCGAAGCGCTCGTACCCGCGGTCACGCGACTCGCGCCGCAGAGTAATTTCCCGTGGCCGCCTGCGAGCAATAGCCAGCGTCCCGGTCCGGGCCTTCCGCAGACGACCGCGCAGCCCGCGTATTACTCGCAGCCCGGAACTCCTGCGCCAGTGCAGCAGTCGGGGTACTCGCACGGCGGGCCGACTCCGTTTCCACAGCCGCAGCAACAGCAGCCGCAGTCGTTCGGCGGGCAGCCGCAATTCGGTGCGCCGTCGCCGTTCGCGCAACCGACCCCTGCACAGCCGCCCATCGGCGTTCCCTATGTGCCGCCGCCCTCGGGTCTCGCGCCGTTTCCTTCGGGCAGCAGTTCGCAAGAAGAGACCGAGAAGAAGATCGCGCTCTACACGATCGTCGGCATCGCGATCACGTGCATCGCCGGGATCCTCGGCGTCGCGCTGTTCCAGACATGCTGAGTTGAGCGACGCGCACGACGCGTGACAAGGTGGGCGCCTGATGCACCCCGATGCGCGCACCGTCGTCGATCAACTCTCTCTCGTGCCGCACCCCGAGGGCGGTTTCTATCGCGAGACGTTTCGCGCTTCGGCGACCGTCGACGTGCCGGACCGCGCGACGCGCAATGCATCCACCGCGATCTATTTCCTCCTCCCCGCGGACACGTTCTCCGCGTGGCACCGCGTCTCGTCGGACGAGGCCTGGCACTTCTACGATGGCGATCCGCTCGAACTGCACACCATCGATCCGCGCACCGGTATTCACACGATGAACCTGCTCGGACGCGATCTCGCGGCGGGCGAGCGGCCGCAGCACGTCGTGTCCGCCGGCGTGTGGCAAGCCGCGCGGCCGCGGGGATCGCGCTTCACCCTCGCGGGATGCACGGTGTCACCGGGCTTCGACTTCGCCGACTTCGAGATGCCCGCGCGCGAAGCGCTGCTCGCGAGCCTGCCGATGCATCGGGACCTCGTCATCGCGCTCTCTCGCGCGTGATCCCGTGAGCCAGTCGAACCCACCGCCCGCACCGCTTCCGCAAACGGCACCGCCGCGTCGAGGCATCGTACCGGCGACGACCACCGTGGCGCGCATCGGCGTCGCGCGGCGACCGCTCTACGACCTCTATCACTCGCTGCTCAGCGCGCGCTGGCGCATGGTGCTGCTCTTCATCGCCGGCGTGTACGTCGTGATCAACGCGCTCTTCGCGCTGCTCTACATGGCGTGCGGCGACGGGATCGAGAACGCGCGGGCCGGGAGCTTCCCCGACGCATTCTTCTTCAGCGTGCAGACCCTCGCGACGATCGGTTACGGCAAGATGGTCCCGCGTTCGCCCATCGCGAACATGCTGGTCGCGATCGAAGCGCTCTTCGGAATCATCGGCACCGCGATGGCCACCGGGCTGATGTTCGCGAAGTTCTCGCGCCCGACTGCGCGGGTGCTCTTCTCGAACGTCGCCGTCGTGGCGCCGCGCGATGGCGTGCCGTCGTTGATGTTTCGAATGGCGAACGAGCGCTCGAACCAGATCGCGGAAGCCACGCTCCATGTCGTGTTCGCGCGCAACGAGACCACGCTCGAAGGCGAGTCGGTGCGTCGCTTCTACGACCTCCCTCTGGTTCGCAACTCGACCGCGCTCTTCACCCTCTCGTGGACCGGCATCCATCCGATCGACAAGTCGAGCCCGCTCTTCATGACCGATCGCGAGCAGCTACAGCGCACTCGTGCGACGGTGATCGTGTCGTTGATGGGGTTCGACGAAACGTTCTCGCAGACGGTTCACGCGCGACACGTCTACGAGATGGCGGACATCCGCTGGGACGCGACCTTCGAAGACGTGCTGCGTGATCTCCCGGATGGTCGCCGCGCGCTGGATTACAGGCGGTTTCACGATGTGAAGGCGGTGAAGACGGAGTGAACCTCACCCCCGCTGCCGCGCGCCCCTCTCCCTCCGACGCCAACGCGTAACGCGCGGGTCGCAGGCGTCGTCGAGAGAGGGGCTCGAATGGTTGATGGCGTGGGCGTGGATTGTTGGCGAGAGAAGAGGCGGAACGGCGACAGCGCCCACGACGAAACCCACAGCGCTCGCGACGAAACCCACAGCGCTCGCGACGAAACGCCCGCGCTCGCTCGCCCCGAAGCCCACAGGCGCTCCGCGACGACCCCGCTCGCTGCGCTCCACCCACGCCTTCATCATTCCAGCCCCTCTCTCGACGACGCCTGCGTTCGCGCACTACGCGGTGGCGTCGGAGGGAGAGGGGCGCGCAGCCGCGGGGGTGAGGTCTCCCCTTCCTACCGCCCGACCCGGCGCTCCAACTCGGTCCACCGAATCGACCACACGATCGGCCGGCCGTGCGGACAGTGCCCGGCAAACTCCACCGCATCGAGTGACTGCAACAATGCGCGCGCTTCTTCGGGCGCGACCTCGTCGCCGGCGCGAATGCTGCCGTGACACGCCATCGTCGCGAGCACGAGATCCACCGCGCGCGAGAAGTCGTTTCCCTGCCGCGCGATCTCCGCGAGCACGTCGCGCGCGAGTCGCCGCGGGTCCGCGCGCACCATGAGGGCCGGCACCGCGCGGATCGTGAGCGTCGTAGGGCTGGCGACGGTGAGTTCGATGCCGGCGCGTTCGAGTTCGCTGCCGCGCTCTTCGACCAGTGCGACTTCGTGTGCGCTCGCTTCGATCGTCTCGGGCACCAGCAGTTGCTGCATCGCGACGCTGCGGTTGTTGTACGCGCGGCGAATGCGATCGAAGGTCACGCGTTCCGCGGCGGCGTGCTGATCGATCACCACCATCCCGTGCTCGCCCTCGCACACCAGGAACATCCGGCGCAGTTGCGCGACGAATCGCAGCGAGCCGAACTCGCCGCTCGGTTCCCCCGGCACCGCCGCGGACGGTGGGTTCGCCTCGTGCTCGCGAGCAGCGGTCGCGGTCGCCAGTGCGTCGTCGTAGGAAGCGGGCGGATACGGCGGCGCGGGGGCGAGACCCCACGGGTCGGGCTCGTTCGTCGGCGCAACGAATGCGTTCAATACGCGCGCGGCGATCGTCTCGCTGTCCTCGCGAATCGCATCGTCCGGGGGTGCGAGCACCGACGGCGTCGCGCGCTGCGTGAAGAGTGACCCGACCGCGGGCGACGGCGCCGCCATCGGCCCACCACGGAATCGCTGCGCCCACGGATCGTCGAAGCTCGCGGTCGCGCGGGCCCACGGCGCGGCGTTGAGTCCCTCGCGCAGGATCGTCGTGATCGCGGCGAACAATTCGCTCTGCCGCGCGAACCGCACTTCGGCTTTCTGCGGATGCACGTTCACGTCGACTTCGTCGGCGGGCACTTCGATGAGCACTGCGCCCACCGGATAACGCCCGCCCTCGAGGGTCGACCCGTACGCCTGCGCGACCGCGCGAAGCAGCACGCGATCGCGCACGCTGCGACCGTTCACGTACAAGCTCAGTGAGTTCGTTCCGACGCGCGCTCGTTCGGGCGGACCGAGCAGCGCGACGACCTTGATGGGCCCGCGTTCGCCGCGCACATCCGCGAACGGCTCGTCACGCCAGATCTCGCGCGCGCGTTCGAGTACGTCGTTCTGTCGCAAGAACTCGCGCACGACCTTGCCGTCGCGACGCACCACGAACTTCACGTCCGGCCGTGGCAGCGCGAGACGCACGAGGGTGTCGAGACACGCGCCCGATTCGGTCTGGATCGCGCGCAGGAACTTTCGCCGCGCGGGGGTGTTGAAGAAGAGGTCTTCCACCGAGACGGTGGTTCCCTTCGCGCATCCGACCGGGCGCACGCGTGCTTCGCGGCCGCCTTCGACGAGCACTTCGGAACCCTCGCTGGCGTCCACGGTGCGCGAGGTGATCCGCAGCTTCGACACCGACGCGATCGACGGAATCGCCTCGCCGCGGAACCCGTAGCTCGCGACGCCGACGAGATCGTCCGCCGTACGGATCTTGCTGGTCGCGTGGCGCACGACCGAGAGCGCGAGATCTTCCGCGTCCATCCCGTGCCCATCGTCGGTCACTGCGATGCGCGAGATCCCGCCCTGGTCGACGACGAGCGTGACGCTGGTGGCGCCCGCATCGAGCGCGTTCTCGATCAGTTCTTTGACGATCGACGCCGGTCGCTCGACGACTTCACCAGCTGCGATCTGGTTCGCGACATCGGGTGGGAGGAGCGCGATGCGACGTGCGACAGGTGCGAGATCCACGGCGACGCGCACCGTAGCACCGCCCTCAAATCGGCGGCGTGTCCATCAAGCCCTGCGAACCTCGACGTCGTACCGGTGTGAGTCGAATGGGCGCGCGTCGAACCGGTGCGCGCCTGATCACGCGATTCGAACGCGTCGCTCGCCCGCGTCGCGGCGCGGTCTCCGGGGCGCTCGCCGCAGCGGTGGCCGTCGGGTCGGCCGCGTTGCCGACGTTCGTTGTCGGAGTGGGCGCCGTCGGCGTCGCGGCGTTCGCGGCCGGCTGCGGCGCAGTATTCGCGGCCGCGGCAGTGCCGCTCGGCGTACCGGCGGTCGACGGAACCGTCGTGGGTGAGACGTTCGAGGGCGCGACCGATCCCGAAAAAGGTGTCGCGGACATCGGCGTGCCCGGCGCGTTCGCCGCGAGCATCTGCCGCTTCCAGAAAAAGTATCCGAGCCCGGCACCGAGCGCGGCGAGCAGCAGCGCGCCGACGAGCCAGAGCCACGCCCCCTGTCGCGACGAGTCCGCACGCGACGCACTCGCGTAGTGATCCACCGGCGGGTACCCGGGCGCGACGTCGCCGAACGGCGAGGGCATTGGCGCGTGCATGGCGGGCGGCTGCACGTGCATCGCCGGCTGTGGCATCGGAGGGGCGTTCGGCATCGCGACCGGCTGCGCGAATTGCTGCGGCGCGAATTGCGGCTGTGCCTGCATCACGGGCGGCGCCACCGCGTTCGCCGACAGCGTGGCCGCGAAGGCCGTGGGCACCGGGCCCGATGCGGGCGCTGGCGTGGGCGTCGGTCGCGCGGGCGAAAGCGCAGGCGCTGCGGCCGCCGACTGCCCACCGATCGGGCGCGGTCGTGCGAGTGGATTGCGACCTTGTTGCGTCGTGTTGTTGTCGTCTTCTTCCACCGGCGGCTTGACCGGTGCCGCGTTCACACCGGCCGCCGGCTTGCCGCGTGATCCGAACAACTGGCGCGCCGTCATGATCGCGGCCTTCACGCCCGGCGACATGTTCTCGGTGTCCATGCGCGCGGTGGCCTGATCGTCGAATTCCTCGGCCTCGAAGTCGTCGTCGGTCAGTCCACGCGCGGCGCGTGCGGCCGCAATGAGGTCTTCACTCGGCGCAGTCGCTTGCGTCGCGGGCTCGTTGTCGTCGACCACCACGGTGTTGAACACCTCATCGAATTCGGCGGGATTCGCGGCGACCGGACGCGGCACCAAGGGCCTGGCGGGCGGCGCGTGATCGTCGCTCTTGCGCGTAATGGACGAGGGCTCGTCGTTGTCCAACCGCGGCAGCGGCGCGGGCGGCGGCGTGAGGCCACCTTCGCGCTTGGTCACCGAAGCAGGTTCTTCGTCGTCGATCGCCATCAACGAGTCGACCGACACGTCCGCGGTCGCCACGCCTTCGGTCGGCGCTGCACGGCTCAGCGACTTCTCGGGAAGTTGCGGCACGCTGATGCCGCCGGGAAGCGACGAGAAGTTCCCCGCGGTCGCGTCGCCGGCTGCGGCATCCTTGATCGCGTCGCGTCGGAGTGCGAGTTCCGCGGCGAATCGTTCGCGGATCCACGCCGAGATCTCGTGCGGATCGGCGAGCAGACTGTGCGCGCGCGCGACCGACTCGAGCGCTTGCGAAAACTCGCGCGCCGAAGCGACACGGCGATTCACGTCGCGCTCCAGCGCGCGGAGAATGAGATCCGACAATGCCGCCGGCGCCTCGCTGAACATCTCGTTCAACCGTGGCACCGGTGCGTTCAGCACACGCCGATACGTGTCGCTGTCGTTGGTTCCTTTGAACAGTCGCCGCCCGGTCAGCGACTCCCACAGCACCACCGCGACGGCCCACACGTCGGCGCGCGTATCGAGCGAAAGCCCTTTGGCCTGCTCGGGGGCCATGTACGCGAGCTTCCCCTTCACCTGTCCGACGCGCGTCGTGGTCATCCGCGTCGCGGCTTTTGCGATGCCGAAGTCGGTCACCCGCGCGATGCCGTTCACCGCCACCAGGATGTTCTGCGGCGACACGTCACGATGCACGACGCC
Source organism: uncultured Myxococcales bacterium (assembly GCA_966212315.1). Lineage (GTDB taxonomy): Bacteria > Myxococcota_A > Polyangia > Polyangiales > CBIHQZ01. The sequence goes on along the minus strand of CBIHQZ010000054.1, from coordinate 6,748 downwards.
CAGCGGCCGCCCCTCGTCGTCGAGCAGGGTGTGCGCGGCTTCGAGCCCGTTGAGCGAGTCGAGCACGATGCGAATCACCATGCGCGCGCGCTGTCGCCACGGCGCCTGCTGAAGCGCGTTGGAGAGGTCCCACAGCGTGAACCCCTCCACGTAGTCCATCACCAGGTAGTAGCCGTGCTCGCGCGACTGCTCGACCTCTTGGATGCTCACCACGTTCGGGTGATGGATCCGCGCTGCGATCCGCGCTTCATCGAGCAGCATCTCCACGAACTCGCTGTCGTCCGCGTAGAACTTGTGGAGCAGCTTCACGGCGAACAGGCGTTGGAACCCGCCGGCCCCTGCGAGACGCGCGAGCAGGACCGTCCCCATGCCGCCACGGGCGATCTCCGCGATCAGCTCGTATCGACCGAGCCGTCGAGATCCCTGGGTAATCGCCCCTTGCCGCTCGGCCATGCGCGACCGTCACTATACCCGGTCCGGCCGGGGAAGCGTCATCTCCCGGATCGCCGCGTGATCCGTACGCCGTCGATTGCGCATGGTCCGACGACGCTGTACGGGCGGGGCGTGACGACGAACGACCGCGACGCTGCGCCGATCGTGATTCTCGCGGGCGCAACCGCGAGCGGGAAGACCGCCCTGGCGGTGGACCTCGCGGAGCGACTCGGCGGCGAGATCGTCGGCGCGGACAGCGTGCAGGTGTACCGCCGGCTCGACATCGGAAGCGCGAAGCCCACGGCCGAGGAACTGCGCGGGATCCCGCATCATCTCCTCGACGTCGCCGACCTGCACGAGGCATTCGACGCGGCGCGCTATCAGCGTGAAGCCGACGCCGCGATCGACGCGATCCGCGCGCGAGGGAAGCTTCCGATCGTCGCGGGTGGAACGGGTCTCTATCTCCGAGCGTTGGTCCGCGGACTCGCCGAAGGGCTGGCCAGCGACGCGGCGGTACGCGCGCGATTGAATGCGCGGGCGGCCGAGGGGCCGGCGATGCTGGCGGCGATGCATGCCGAAGTGGCAGCGAGTGACCCGGTGTACGCCGCGAAGATTCATCCCACGGACCCGATCCGCGTCGTGCGGGCGCTCGAGGTGATGGAAACGACCGGCGAGCCGATCAGCGTTCATCACGCGCGGCATGCGGCGCAGCCCGATCGCTATCGCGCGTTGTTTCTCGCGCTCGAGAACGATCGCGACGTCTTGCGTGCACGCATCGCCGAGCGGACGCGAGCGATGTTCGCCGCCGGATGGATCGACGAAGTGCGGGCGGTACTGGCGGCCGGCGTCGATCCGAACGCAAAGCCGCTGCAGAGCGTGGGCTACGCACAGGTCGTGGCGCACGTGCGGGCGGGGGAGACGGCGAGTCGTGACGAGGCGATCGAAGCCGTGCGTCTTGCGACGGTCGCATTCGCGAAGCGGCAGCGAACCTGGTTTCGCGGCGAGCGCGGCGTGACGTGGGTGACGGCCGACGCGGCGCGAACGGACGCGTGGGTCGAGCGCATCGCGCGCTGGTTCCGAGGCGAGCGCGACTGACCGCGCGAGCGCGTCCGAATCAGCGACAACGATCGACCGGCCATGCGATCGTTTCGCGCGATGGGCACGACGGGGAAGAGCACCGGACAGATTACCTTGCGCGCGGGGCGGAGCGGCGACGAGGCCACGCTCGCGGACGTTCACGTGCGGAGCTGGCAGTGGGCGTATCGAGATCTCCTGCCGGCCGAAGCGCTGGCGGGCCTCGATCGCGTCTCGCGCGCGACGATGTGGCTGCACGTGCTCGCCGGCGACTTCGACGGCGCGCAGGTGTGGATCGCCGAACGCGACGGCGCGGTGGTGGGCTTCGTGGCCGACGGTCCGTCGCGCGAAGAAGGCGCGCCCGATGACCAGGGCGAGATCTACGCGATCTACGTCGTGGAAGGCGCCGTAGGGCAGGGGGTGGGCCACGCGCTGCTCACGCAAGCAGTCGACGATCTGCGCGATCGCGGTGCGGTGAGCGCGGTGCTGTGGGTGCTCGCCGCGAATCAGCGCGCGCGTGCGTTCTTCGAGCGCGCGTCGTGGCGTGCGGACGGTGCGTCGAAGAGCGAGCCGTGGGAGGGCGTGACGCTCGACGAGGTCCGCTACGCCATCGAGTTCGGCCACATCACGGCGCATCCCACGTAAGAGCGCACTCACTCGTCGCAGGCGCTCGACGACTCCGACCCATCGCCACGCGACGCCGGCACACCGGGCGGGCGTCTCGAGTGCGCGGCTCGCGCGAGATTCACCGCGGTGTTGATGAGCGAGATGTGCGTGAACGCCTGCGGGAAGTTCCCGAGATGCGCCCCCGCCTCAGGGTCGTATTCCTCGGCGTACAGCCCCACGTCGTTGGCGAGGCGGGCGAGACGGTTGAACAGCTTTCGAGCGGCGGCGCTTCGGTGTTGCAGCGAGAGCACGTCGACCAGCCAGAACGAGCACATCAGAAACGCCCCTTCGCGCGGCGTCAGTCCGTCGGACTCCGAGCGCGGTCGATAGCGCTGCACGAGGCCGTCGCACATCAACTCGCGCTCGATGCGGCGCACCGTGTTCACCATCCGCGGGTCACACGCGCGCACGAACCCCACGATCGGAAGAAGGAGCAGGCTCGCGTCGGGTTCCTTCGAGCCGAACGACTGCACGAACGACTGCGTCTCGCGATCGATGCCGCGCGTCTCGACCGCGTGCCGGATCGCGGCGCGGGTCTCTCTCCAGTGATCGAGATCGGCGCTGAGATTCTGCTCGACCGCCATCTTGATGCCACGATCGATCGCGACCCAGCACATGACCTTCGAGTGAACGAAGTGACGTTGCGGCCCGCGCATCTCCCAGATGCCGTGATCGGGTTTGCGCCACGCGACGCACGCGGCTTCGACCACGCTCGAGAGAAATCGCCACTCGCTCGGCGAGATCGGATTGCCCTCGCCGTGCCAGAGACTCGTGGCGTTCAACAGCTCGCCGAAAATGTCGGCCTGACGCTGCAGCGCCGCCGCGTTGCCGATGCGCACCGGCTGCGATCCGCGGTAGCCCTGGAACGGCAGCACGACCTCGGGGAGCCGGCGCTCGCCGTAACAGCCGTACATGATCTGCATGTCGTCTGCGTGCCCCGCCGTCGCGCGCATGAGGAAGTCGCGCAGACGCATCGCCTCCTCGTCGTGTCCGATCGAGCAGAGCGCGGCGACGGTGAGCGCCGAGTCGCGCACCCAGCAATAGCGATAGTCCCAGTTGCGATTTCCTCCGATGGTCTCGGGGAGGGACGTGGTCGGCGCGGCGACGATCGCGCCGGTCGGCGCCGTGGTGAGCGTCTTGAGCACGAGCGCGGAGCGACGCACCAACGCCGCGTGTTCGCCCTCGAAGACGGTGCGGCTCGACCATCGTTTCCACCATCGGCCCGATTGCGCGAGGCGGCGGTCGAACTCGCGCGCCGGGAGCGATTCGGGGCGGGCTTCGTGCGCGGGGCGCCAGGTAATCGAGAAGCGCGCGCGATCGCCGGCGCGAATCGTCATCACGCCCCGCAGCGACGCGTCGGCTTCGTCCACATCGAGACCGCCCGGGGTCGTCATCACCACGGCGTCGTCTCCGCCGATCGCGACGTACACGTTGCGTCCGTTTTCGGTGAGCCAGGGACGCAAGCTGCCGTAGTCGAAACGCGGTCGGATCAGGACATCGAGCGTCACGGTGCCGCGCACGCCTTCGACCACGCGCAGGAGCTGTTTCAACGGTTGATGACGTCCGCCGCGGCGCATCGCGAACGCGTCGACGATGCGCGCCTCGCCGGTGCCGGTGACCACGGTAGTCTCGAGGATCATCGTGTCTTCGCGATAACGGCGCGACGAGCGGCGGAGTCCGCGAGGCTGCAGGACGAATGTGCCGCCGGTGTTCGCATCGAGAATGCGCGCGAAGACCGCGCCGCCGTCGAAGCGACGAAGACACGCCCAATCGATCGAGCCCGAGCGATGAACGAGCGCAGCGCCGTGGCAGTCGCCGATGAGCGCGTACTCGCCGATCGGTGGGTAGTCGTACGCGCAGGGATCCTTGGCGGATGCGTCGATCGCACGCGCCGGACGAGCCGGGCCACGCGTCTTCGTCGTCGTTGCGGTGCGATGCTTGCGGGCCGCGCGAGAGGAAGCGCGGACGCCCGGCACCGAGGGTTCGCCGCGTTTGCCGCCCTTCGTCGTCGAGCCGCGTTTCGTGCGCCGCGCCCCCATCGATCACGCCTCCATGGGGATCGCGACGGTGCGCATCGATTCCCAGCGAACGAAGGCGAGGTAGCTCACGACGACGACGTTGAGCACGAACACGCCGATGGCCATGGCGGTCGGCCGTCGCGCGATCTCGTAGATCTCGAACGGGACGTACAGCGCGCCCGTGATGATCCCGAACCACTCGGCCCACGCGCGCTCGCGCCAGAGCCCGACGGCTTCGGTCATTCGCGCGACGACGTACAGTCCCACGCCCGCGAAGACCCACGGCGCGCGACCGGGGGCGAACGCTTCGACCGCGTGCGTGATCAAGCGGGCAACTGCGCCGGTGCGATGGATGTGGAGCATGCGCACCAAGTGCGCGGCGGAAGACTCGGGGTGACGATGGACGAGGAGCCAGATCGCGATGGCGATGATCACCGCGGCGATGCCCTTCGTGGCTTCGAGCAGAGCGACGTAGCGCAGTGCCGGATGATGATGCGCGGGGGGGCGATCGCTCACGATGAGCTGTCGGGCTGCACGGGCCGGACCACGAAGCGCGCGCACACGATGCACGTGCTCGGGACCGCCTCGGCGTGCCCTGGCGTGCCCGCGATCATTGTCGGGTCGGAAGCGCCGCCCGAGGATCGCGCGCTCAACGGAGGACCGCGATGGCAACACGTACCGCGAACGTTCAATGGACCGGCGATCTCAAGACCGGCAAGGGCCACATCGAGACCGAGAGCAAAGCCGTCTCGACGAGCTATTCGTTCAACACCCGCTTCGGCGACGAGCGCGGCTCGAACCCCGAGGAGCTGCTCGCGGCTGCGCACGCCGCGTGTTTCTCGATGGCGCTCAGCCTCGGGCTCACGACCGCGGGACATGTTCCCGAGCGCATCCAGACACGCGCCGACTGCACCATCGAGAAGGTCGGTGCGGGCTTCAAGATCACGCGCATGAAGCTCACCACGCGCGCGAAGGTGAGCGGCGTCGACAAGGCGGCGTTCGAAAAGATCGCGAACGAGACCAAGGAAGGGTGCCCCGTCTCGGGCGCGATCAAGGGCAACGTCGCGATCGAGATGGACGCGCAGCTCGAGTAACGGAGACCTTCACCATCAGTGAATCGCTGCGCTCACAGCCTCACGACGCGCATCGACACGCGATGCTGTCGGTCGAAGCGGGCACTCGCGATTCGCCGTGAACTCACCACGGGATACGCTCTCGATCGAAGCGATGGCATGCTTCGACCGGGCGGTCCGCAGCGATGACATCTTCGAACGCGAATCCCGGTCCGATCGAATCACGCCCGTACGGCCTCGCGCGGGTACTCGGACACACGGCATGGATCACGCTCGCCGCGCTGCTGATGATCGCGGTGACCGTCTACGCGGTCACCGGAACGCCACTCGTGCGCACCGGGATCGGTGGCATGGTCGATTCCATCGGCGGCTTCGGATCGCTGGCGCTCGCCGCCATCGCGCTCATGACGCGCTTCTGGAAGATGACGTTCGACGGGACGCTCCGCGCGCGTGACGGCGCGGTGGAGTTCGTGCGGCCCGATGGGCGCGTGGCCAGAACACTCGCGGCCGGCAAGGTGAAAGGCGGTTGGGTGGTACCGCGCGCCGACGTGTTCGAACCGGTCCGCGTGGCCCTCGAGACCACGCGCGGGACGCGAATCGAAGCGCCCGTCGCGAGCGTCGACGAGGGCGAGGCGCTCTTGCGCGGCGCAGGTCTCGACGCGAGCCACCGGCGCTACGAAACCGTCCTCGGTTCGCGCGTTCCATCCGTGCTCGGCGCAGTCGTCGCTTCGAGTCTGAGCATCGGCGCGATCCCGATGCTCGGGGGGACGCCCGGAAGCTTCACGAACGTGTTGCTGGTCGCGATGGTGATCCTCGTCGGCGTCGCCGCGGCGATGGTGCTCGCGCCACCGGTGATCACGATCGGAACGGACGGACTCGCGACGCAGCGCCCCTTCGCGCGGCGCTTCGTCTCGTACGCGGACATCGCCGAGGTCGCGGTCAACGCGCAGGGCGTGTCGTTGCATTATCGCGACGGTCGCCATGAAATGCTCGCATCGCGTGGTTCGGTCGAGGCCCCCGCCGCGTTCGAGCGACGGATCCGCGATGCGATGCGTGCTTCGTCGACAGGCGGCACCGATGCGCAGGCGCTCGACGCGCTCGATCGACAGGGGCGCGCTTTCTCCGCGTGGCGATCGGCGCTCGCGTCGTGGGCCGGCACCGTGAGTTCCTTCCGATCGGCGCCGGTGACGCCCGAAGTCCTGCTCGACGTCCTGCGCGACGCGAGCGCAGCGGCGACGCGTCGAGTGGGTGCAGCACTCGCGCTCATGGCGCTCGGTGATGGACACCGCGAGCAGCTGCGCGCGGTCGCCGCGACCGCCGCGGAGCCACACGTGCGAGTCGCGCTCGAACGAGTGATCGAAGGCGAGGAATTGACCGAGCGTGAGATCGCATCGCTCGAAGCGCGCGATGGTGCAGCGGGGTGAGGAGGCAACCTCACCCCGGCTGCCGCCTCACCATTGGTCACGAATGCGCGCGGCGCTCGCC
>CBIHQZ010000053.1:0-13165 GCA_966212315.1 uncultured Myxococcales bacterium | reverse complement strand
AGATCGCCTTCGACACGCCGGATGAGATAGCCGGTGAAGTTCTCGGTGAGACGCAGCTCGCGCAGTTGCCCGAACACTCGCATCTCCGCGCGTTCGCGCTCGCCACGCCATTCGATCGTCGCGCCGATCAGCGAGCGCGCCGAGAACCCGCCCTGTCGGCCGTTGCCCGCGTACGTGTCGAAGAACCCGATGCGCCCGGCGGCCACGTCGTCTTCGCGCACGGGACCGGGCGAGACCCATCGCGACGCGTACAGCCCGGTGAAGAGCCGCGCGACGACGTTGGGCGCGAGTGCCAGTTCGTACTGCGCGAGCAGCGATGCGCGATCGAAGTTGCGCGCGGGACCGTATCCATCGCTGTGCGTGAGATCGACGCCGACGAACGTGCGCTCGCTCGTATGCGCCGGCCCGTAAAGCGCCACGAGACGCGCGAAGCCGTACATCCCGTAGCTCGCGCGCAACTGCACGCCGCGTTCGGCGAGCGCGAGGTGATAGTTGATGGAACCCGCGACCGCGAAGTTCCCCTGGCGCGGATCGGCGACCCCTTCGGTGACGTCGAGTCGCGCGACGAGCTCGGGGATGACCAGATAGAGGTCGGCATATCCCTGCCCGTGGATGTTCGACTCTTCGTTGAGCGGGATGCCGTCCAGCGACAGCGCGAGGTCCTGCCCGTTCTCGCCGGTGAAGCCGCGCACGAAAATGCTCTGCGCGTGACCCTCGGTTCCCTCGTTCGAGAGCACCACGCCGGGCGCGAGGGTGAGCACGTCGCTGCCGTTGGTGCGCGGGACGTCGCCGAGTCGCCCGCGGTCGATCGAGTACGCCGTGGCGCTGCGACCACGATCGCCGCTGGCGCGCACGGTAAGCGTCGGCGGCTCGATCTCGGGCGGCGCACTCGAAGACGACGGCGGCGGCGATGCGGACGACCCGGCGTGATGCGAGAGATCGTGCGCGTGGGTGAGCCCTTCGGCGCCGGCACCGATTTCGTCGCCGAGCTCGGGCGGACCCGAGCTGCTACTCGTGTCGCCGGGCGCGCCGCTCGAAGGGACGACCACCGGTGGCGAGATGGCCATGTGATAGCGAACCCGCACCGGCACCGGCTGCCCGTTGCGCATCGCCGGACGGAAGCGAATCGCGCGCGCGGCTTCGAGCGCGGTCTGGTCGAACACTTCGGGCGCGTCGGCCGGGATGTGCCCGAGGACTTCGACGTTGCCTACGTTCCCCTGCTCGTCGAGCGTGAGCAGAAGCTCGACGTCGACCCTCCGGCCGTCACCCCCTTCGGGGTAGCTCGGATGCGCGTGCTGCATGCAGACGGGCGCGACGATGGCGGGTGGGGCAGGGCTCGGGTTCACGGGCGCGCTCGGTCCCGGCGATGCCGAAGGTGCGGCCGACGCGGTCTGCCCGCGCGCGGTCCGTGCTACCAGCGCCAACGCCGCACTGGCGACAACCGAAGCGGGTCTCGGGCGGGGGAACCGACGCACGACTCGGCTATACCGACGGTATTACGTTGTTGCAACTTGTTTGCGAGCCCCCGATGCTGCGCCGGTATGATTCCGCCCGTGCCGCGCCGCTCGCCGCGACGGGGCGTTCACGCGTGGTAATACCGCAGACCCCTCGATGCTCGTTCTCGCAGTCGCCGTCGCTGTTTCGATCGTCGGACTCGCCATCGGGCCGGGGCTGGTCGCGCTCGGACGCGGTCGGGCGGTGCCGTCGGCGGCGATCGAAGGGCTCACGCTCGGCATGGTGCCCGCGCTGATCGCGGTGCGGATCCTCCCGCACGTGCACGCGTCGCTGGGCGGATGGTCGGTCGTGCTGACCGCGCTGGGATACGGCGGTCTGTGGCTCGCCGATCGGCGCGGACATCGCGGGGGCGCGAAGGTCGGGCACGCGGTGATCGTTCCGGCCCTTGCGCTGCACGCGCTCACCGATGGCGCCGCGCTCGCCGTCGCGGCGTCGGCCCTCGCACGGGGCGCGAGCTCGGGGCTGCTCCTCGGTGCGGTGCTCTTGCTCCATCGACTTCCGGAAGGGCTGTTTCTCGCGACGACCCTGGTTCCGATCGTCGGATGGCGCGGCACGCTGAAACGCCTCGGGCTGGTGGCCGGTGCGACGGTGCTCGGTGCAGTGCTCGGCGGCGTGCTGCTCGATTCGATCTCCGACGCCCTCGTCGACGGCGTGGTCGCGCTCGGTCTCGGCGCGATGCTGCGGCTCGCGCTCCACACGCATTCACCGGCCCCCACCGAGCGTGCGTCGCGCGCGGCGAGTGGTGCCGCGTTCGTCCTCGGCGTCACCGTCGCGCTCGCGGTCCCGGTCGCCGACGACGTGCTCCGTCGCGCGCAGCCGAGCGAGCTTTCGGTGATCCAGACGTTGATCGGACTGTTCGTCGAGACCGCGCCGGTGCTGCTCGGCGGGCTGCTCTGTTCCGCGCTGCTCCGCACGGTGCTCCCGCGGCGTCCGAGCGCGTGGCTGCGCGGCGGACCGACCTGGGTGCGTGCGCTGCGCGGCGTCGCGTTCGGCGCGGGGCGGACCTGGTGCGCGTGCGGCGTGCTTCCGATGGGGCGGCGAATGCTCGCGGAAGGGATCACGCCCGCGGCGGTGTTCGCGTTCGTGGTGACCGCCCCGGTGCTGGCGTTCGATGCGCTCGCGTTGCCGGCGCGGCTGCTCGGGGTTCCGGCGGCGTTGTTCGTGGCGGTCGCGGCCGTGCTGATGGCGGTCGCCGCGACCCGCACGATGAGCGCGTTCGCCGAGCCGGTGAACAAAGCGAAACGCCGCGCGGTCACCCTGCACGTGGTGCCCGACGACGACCCGCCGATCCCCGATGCATTCGGCGCGCGCTTGCAGCTCGCCCTGCGCGAAACCTTCGCCACCGCGCTCGACGAGAGCGGCGCCTGGTATGCGTCGGGACTGCTCGCAGCCGCGGCATTGGAAGCGGCATCGCGCTGGCACTTCGCTGCGTCGTTCGGCTCCCCGCTCGATGTGATCGTGATCTCGCTGCTGGCAGCGCCTCTCACGCTCGCGTCGCAAGGCGTTGCGCCGGTGGCAGCGACGCTCGTGCACAAGGGGTGTTCGGTCGGCGCGGCGGTGGCGCTGCTCTTGATCGGACCGGGATTGAGCATGGCGGCGATCGCGACGGTGCGGCGCTTGATCGGCGTGCGGGCCGGGGCGGTGTTCGCGCTCGCGGTCGTCGTGCTCGGCGCGATGCTGGGCGTACTTGCCAATGTGGTGGTGCCGGCGGCGAGCGTTCCGGCGATGCACGCACTCGCGTCGCACCATCACGCGATGTGGGAGCGCGTGGCGGCGATGGGACTGGCGCTCGCGCTGGTCACCAGCCTGCTGCGCGTCGGGCCGCGCGAATGGTTCGGCAACATGACGGTCGGCGGCGACGAGCGCGAGATCGGCGAACACGATCACGGACACGCGCACGGACACGATCACCCACCGAACGAAGAGCCTCCGTATCCGGCAGGCGCGAGGGAGTCGAAGGGATGAAGCTCGGTCGGATCGCGATGGGCGCGGCGGTGTTCGCGTCGCTCGGTGCGGGATGCAGTGGCGTGGGAGCGACGGGCGGAACGCTGGTGGTGAGCGTCGAAGCCGAGAGCACCGTGCTCGGCGGAATCCCGGCGGCGTCGGCGCAGAACGGCGGCGAAGGGTTCGCGGACGGATGGTCGCTCGCGTACGAGCGCTTCTACGTGAGCATCGGCGCGGTGCGTGTCGCGGCCAGCGCGGGCGACGCGGTCACAGTGCCGGCCGACGCGCAGGGCGATCGGGTGTTCGACCTGCGGGCAAGCGGTCCGCACGTGCTGTTCAGCGCCGATGACGTCGCGGCGCATCGATACGATCAGGTGTCGTTCCGCTCGGTGCCGGCCGGCGCGGCGACGACGGTCGAAGACACGATACCCACCGACGATCGCGCCCCGCTGAACGGCGTGAGCACGTGGATCACGGCGACGGCGACGCGCGGCACCGAGCGGATTCGCATCGATTGGAAGTTCGATCGCGGCTTCGAGTACCGCGACTGCGAAGGCCCGACGGATCGTCCGGGACTCGGCACCGTCGTCGCGTCGGGCGGAACGACTTCGCTGCGGATCACGATCCACGGCGACCACTGGTACTGGCAGGCGCTCGGCGTCGAGGGCTCGCCGACGCGCTTCGACGCGATCGCACACGCCGACGGCAACACCCTGCCGTACCGAGGCAATGGCGACGGAGAGACCACGCTCGACGAACTCGGCGTGGTCCTGCTGGCCGATATCCCCGCGACCGATGGCACTTACGATCCGGCCGGACGCCCGGTCACGACGCTCGCGGACTTCATGCGCTGGACGACCGGGACGAATGGCCACATCGACGGTGACGGTGTGTGCGCGTCACGAAGCGCCTCCGTCCCCTGAAATTCGCGGGCGCGGGTGGCCCGGAATTTTCATCGCGGCGATTCGCGCGCTACGGTGGCTACCGGGAAAAGATCCGGTCGCTCCGCCCACGACCGCGCCCCCCGTGAGACATCCCATGCGCACGCCCTTCCGATTCCTTGTTGCACTGACCGCACTCGTCGCCGCCGCCTGCGGCCGCACCGATCTCGAAATCCCCGAGGATGTCCCGGGATTCGATGCGCGCGACGTTCCCACCGATCGCGTCGACGTTCCGAACGACGGACGCAGGTGCAGCGTGAACAGCGACTGCGACGATCGGGTGTTCTGCAACGGCAACGAACTCTGCGTCGCGGGCGTGTGCCAGGCTGCGCCGCCGGTCGACTGCAACGACAACGTCGATTGCACGAGCGACCAGTGCGACGAGACCAGCGGGCGCTGTCTGCACGGACCGAACGACATGCTCTGCCAGCCCGGCACCACCTGCGACGTGATGCGCGGATGCGTGGGCGGCCCGTGTCGGACGAACGCCGAGTGCAGTGACAACAACGTGTGCAACGGCGAAGAGACCTGTCGCGGCGGCACCTGCGTGGTCGGCCCGCCCCCGCGTTGCGACGACGGCGTCGGATGCACGCGAGATGTGTGCGACCCGGTCCGCGGCTGTTTCAACGTCCCGGACAACTCGATCTGCGACAACGGCTCGTTCTGCGACGGCGCCGAGGTCTGCAACCCGATGATCGGCGGCTGCCAGCGCGTGCCCCCGGTGCGCTGCGACGACGGCAACGATTGCACCACCGACCGATGCGACGACGCCAGCCGCGCGTGCGTGAACATTCCGCGCGACGACGACGGCGACGGGTTCGTCTCGAACCGCTGCGGCGGCCCCGACTGCGACGACGCGAATCCAGGCTCTCACCCGGGCGCGATGGAAGTGTGCGGCGACCGCAGCGACAACGACTGCAACGGCTTCATCGACTGCGGGGATCGCGCGTGCCTCGGCACGCCGGGCTGCGGACCGTGCACGCCGACGGGACTCGAGAACAACGCGGTGGCCTGCCGCGATGGCCGCGACAACGACTGCAACGGCCTCGTCGACTGCGCCGATCCCGCCTGCCGAGCCACCACCGCTTGCAACATGTGCGTGCCCACGGGACCGGAGAACACGTCGGCGGCCTGTACCGACGGACGCGACAACGACTGCGACGGGCAACTCGATTGCGCCGATCTCCAGTGCCGATCGACCCCGGCGTGTTGCCGTCCGACCGGCGCGGAGAACAACGACTTCCAGTGCCGTGACGGGATCGATAACAACTGCAACGGCCTGATCGACTGCATGGACCCGAACTGCGCGGCCACCACGGCCTGCCGCATGTGCACTCCCACTGGCCCCGAGGTCTGCAACGACGGTCGCGACAACGACTGCAACGGCACGGTCGACTGCGCCGACGGCGTGTGCGCGATGGATCCGAACTGCCGCGCGCCGAACGACACGTGCGCGACGGCTATTCCGATCGCGGTGCCCGGACGCGCGTCGGGTTCGACCGATCCCGCCAACAACGACTACCAGGCGACGTGCGCGACCAGCAACGGCGGCGACGTCGTGTACGTGATGGACAACCCCGTCACGCAGACTGTCACGATCGACACCGAAGGCAGCAACTACGACACGGTGCTCTACGTGCGGTCGATGGACTGCATCAGCGGCGCGATCGTGGGCTGCGACGACGATGGCGGCACGGGCACCACCTCGATGGTGCGCCTCACGAACCTGCCGGCCGGGCGTTACTTCGTCATCGTCGACGGGTGGGGAACCAACCACGGCGACTTCCAATTGCACGTCACGACCGGCACCCGCGAGGTCTGCACCAATGGCGTCGATGACGATGGCGACGGCCTCGTCGATTGCTCGGACGTCGCCGACTGCGGCACCGACCCGTTCTGCATGATGTGCATGCCGAACGCGCCGGAAGCCGCGTTCTGCAACGACGGTCGCGACAACGACTGCAACGGGTTGATCGATTGTCTCGATCCGGGTTGCGCCGGTTCGCCGGCGTGCCGCTGCGGCGGCGTCGTGACGCCCGAGAACAACGCGGCGGCGTGCAGTGACGGTCGCGACAACGATTGCGATGGCGTGCTCGACTGCGCGGATCCCGACTGCAACGGCGTGCCGGTGTGCGGCTGCGTTCCGACCGGCGCCGAGAACAACGACTTCGCGTGCAGCGACGGTCGCGACAACGACTGCGACGGCCTGCTCGATTGCGCGGATCCGACCTGCGCGGGGCTTCCGGTGTGCGGCGCGTGCGTGCCGACGGGCGCCGAGAACACCAGCGCGGCGTGCAGCGATGGTCGCGACAACGACTGCGACGGCGCGCGTGACTGCGCGGATCCGGGCTGCTCGGGCGTTGCGCCATGCGCCTGCGTGCCGGCCCCCGAGGCGTGCAACGACCTTCGTGACAACGACTGCGACGGGCGCGTCGACTGCGACGATCCCGATTGCGCGACGAATCCCGCGTGCACGCCGTGCGTTCCGACCGGCCCCGAGACCAACGACAGCGCATGCAGCGATGGCAACGACAACGACTGTGATCGCCTCGTCGACTGCGCGGACAACGACTGCGCGGCGACCGCGGCATGCGGCGCGTGCATGCCGACGGGCCTCGAGAACACGAGTGCGGCGTGCGGCGACGGGCGCGACAACGACTGCGACCGGCTCACCGACTGCGCGGATCCCGATTGCCGCGCGACGTCCGCCTGCACCACGTGCGTCGCGGAGAACACCGATGCGCTCTGCAGCAACGGGCGCGACGACGACTGCGATGGACTCACCGACTGCCTCGACGCGAATTGCGCGATGACCCCGACCTGCTCGGTATGCATGCCGACCGGCGCCGAGTCGACCGACGCGAGCTGCAGCGACGGCCGCGACAACGACTGCGACCGTGCGATCGACTGCGCGGATCCGGGATGCGCGACGACGATGGCGTGCCGTCCGACCCCGCCGAACGACACGTGCACGAGCCCGATCCTCGTCGGCGTCCCGTCGGTGACCACCGGGACGACCGCAGGCGCGACCGCCAACTTCACGCCGGTCACCGCCGGCTTCCCGGGATGCAACGGCGGCGCCGGCCCCGACCTGGTCTACACGTTCAACATCACCGCTTCGACGCCGCTCACGATCGATCTCACCGGCGGCTTCGACACGGTGGTCTATGTGCGTCGCGATACCTGCATGGCCGGCACGCAGACGGCCTGCAACGACGACAGCGGCGCGACCACCAGCTCCCGCGTCGCGTTCGTCGCGGCGCCCGGCACCTACTACGTGTTCGTCGACGGCTTTAGCGCCAACAACGCCGGCAACTTCACCCTCACCATCTCGGTCGGACTGCCGGCCGAAGTGTGCGGCAACGGTCGCGACGACAACGGCAACGGGCTCGTCGACTGCGCCGATCCCGAATGCGCGGCTGCACCGGGTTGCGTGTGCACGCCGACGGGCACCGAGAACACCAGCGCCGCCTGCAGCGATGGTCGCGACAACGATTGCGACTCGCTCATCGATTGCGCCGACTCGCAGTGCGCCGCGACCCCTGCCTGCGGCGGTTGCATGCCCTCGCCGGAAGGCACCGCGGCGACCTGCAGCGACGGCCGCGACAACGACTGCGACGGGCTGATCGACTGCATGGACCCGGCGTGCGTGACGCTTCCGATCTGCACGCCGTGCATGCCGACCGGCGCGGAGAACACCGCGACGGCGTGCAGCGACGGACGCGACAACGATTGCGACTCGCTCATCGACTGCGCCGACGCCGAATGCGCTGCGACCCTTCCGTGCTGCCGTCCGACGGGGCCCGAGAACACCGCAGCGGCTTGCGGCGACGGTCGGGACAACGATTGCGATGGTCTCGTCGACTGCCGCGATCCGAACTGCAGCGCAACGCCGGCGTGCTGCCGTTTGCAGGTGGAAGTCTGCAACGACGGCATCGACAACAACTGCAACGGGCTGAGCGACTGCGCCGACAGCGCATGCAGCTCGACCCCGGCGTGTACCACCTGCATGCCGACCACCACGCGCGAGACGGGGGTGGCGATGTGCACCGACGGCCGCGACAACGACTGCGATCGCACCACTGATTGCAACGACTCGGATTGCCGCCCGTTCGGCGCGGGGTCCGAGTGCTGCGACGCGCGCGACGACAACGCCAACGGCGTGATCGACGAGTTCTCGTGCGGCTGCAACACGAACGCGGACTGCGCGGGCGTGGGGAACGGCGGACGGTTCCCGTCGAGCGTGTGCTACGCGAACACGTTCCGCGTGTGCGGGCCGGCGTGCAACCTGCTGGGCGGCGACACGTTCTGCAACGGCATCCTCGCGGGGTCGCATTGCGACAACGCGTCAGGCGAGTGCCGCTGACAGCGGGAGGTCACTTCGCGTGGGTCGACAAGCTCACCATGAACGGGGGACCCGGTCCCCGTTCAACCTGAGCGAAGCGGCGAGTCTGCGAGTGGCGCAGTCGAAGGACGACCTCGGTCCATTGCGTGGTTCGACAAGCTCACCATGAACGGGTGTCCGCCCCCTGCCAGACTCGCGGGCTACTCACGCACTGGCGCGTGCAGCACTCCGGCCTCCTCGAGCAGTCGCATCGTCTCGCCCGCATCCTGCCCGATCTCCGCGCACGAACGCGCGATCGCCTCGTCGACGGACGGCGCCGTTTGCAGTGTCTCGCCGAGCACGAAGGTCAACGTCGCGAACACTCCGCGAACGATCGCTCGCTCGAACGAGTCGCCTTCGATCACGACGACATGACGCCTGCGCACGTAGCGAAGCCCCTTCACCTCGCCGATTGCCTTGCGCACCACATCCGCTGACGGCCGCGGTATTCCGGCGGTCACGACTTCGACCACCACGAGTTCGGCTTCCGCCTGACGCTTCTGCTCGGCCAGCCAGGCGATGATCGCCACGAGGTCACCGAAGTGCGGGGCGACCCACCAGCGAAGAAACGCGAGACGACCGACGCGGCAGATCGTGTAGCGACCGCCCTCTCCGTCCGCTCGCACGACGCCCGCCATCGCCGCAGACTATCCCGATGCCGAGCCGAGCGCCGCGAGAAGCCGGTCGACCTCGGCGCGTCGCAGCTTCATCCCGACCCGATTTGCCACCACCACTGCGCTGACGTCGCACACCGACTCACGCACTTCGAGCCCGTTCTGCCGCAGCGTTTCGCCGGTTTCCACGAGGTCGACGATCATCTCGGCGAGCCCGACAAGGGGCGCGATCTCGACCGAGCCTTGCACGTAGATCACTTCGACTTCGTCGCCACGCGCGGCGAAGTGCGCGGTCGCGATGCGGGGATACTTCGTCGCCACGCGCGGGACATGCCCGACGTCGGTGCGTGCCGAGATGCCCGTCGGTGCGGCGACTACCATCCGGCACTTCCCGAGCCCGAGATCGAGCGGCACGTACAGATCGCTTCCGCGCTCGAGCAACACGTCGCGCCCCACGATGCCCACGTCCGCCGCGCCGTATTCCACGTAGGTCGGAACGTCGTCGGGCTTGAGCAGCAGCACGCGCAGCGAAAGGTCGCCGCCCGCTTCGCGCACGAGTCGCCGGTCGTTCTCGGCGAGCGATTCGGGCGACACGCCGAGCGTCGCGAGTCGCGGCACGAGCTGCTTGAGCAACCGTCCCTTCGGCACTGCGACGGTGAGCGGACGCGAGGCGCTCACTCTCAGGCCTGCCCCTTCACACGACGGATGCGCGCGCCGAGCGGCAAGAGCTTGGCTTCCATGCGTTCGTAGCCGCGATCGAGGTGATATACGCGGAGGATCTCGGTCTCGCCACGCGCGATGAGCCCGGCGATCACGAGGCACGCGCTGGCGCGAAGGTCGGTCGCCATCACTTGCGCGCCTTCGAGCGAAGGCACGCCCGTCACGATCGCGACGCGTCCGCGGATCTCGACGTGTGCGCCCATGCGCTGCAGTTCGGGCACGTGCATGAAGCGGTTCTCGAAGATGGTCTCGGTGATCACCGAGGTGCCGTTCGCGAGCGCCATCAGCGCCATGTACTGCGCCTGCATGTCGGTCGGGAAACCCGGATGCGGCGCGGTGGTGATGTCGACCGCTTTCACGCGTCGGTCCGCGCGCACGCGCAGTCCGTTGTCCTCGCGATCGACCAGCACGCCCGCGGCGCGAAGCTTCTGGCAGAGCGGTTCGAGGTGCTCGGGAATGACGTTCTCGACGAGCACGTTGCCGCCGGTCGCGGCTGCAGCGAGGAGGAACGTGCCGGCTTCGATGCGATCGGGAATGATCGCGTGATCGACCGGGTGCAAGTGCTCGACGCCGTCGATGTGGATCGTGTCGGTGCCGGCGCCGTCGATGCGCGCACCCATCTTGTTCAGCACGCGCGCGAGTTCCTCGACCTCGGGCTCCTTCGCGGCGCCGACCAGTTGCGTGCGTCCGTTCGCGAGCGCGGCGGCCATCATCAGGTTCTCGGTGCCGGTCACCGTCGCCATGTCGAGATAGATGGTGGCGCCCTTCAGACGCTTGCACTCGGCGAAGACGTAGCCGTGTTCGAGCTTGATCGTGGCGCCCATCGCCTCGAGGCCCTTCAAGTGCTGATCGATCGGACGCGCGCCGATCGCGCAGCCGCCCGGGAGCGAGACCTTCGCGCTGCCGAAACGCGCGAGAAGCGGGCCGAGCACGAGCACCGAGGCGCGCATCTGCTTCACGTGTTCGTAGGGCGCTTCGGGTTTGGTCACCCCGCCGGTCGAGACGGTGACCACCGGGGCTTTCACGTCGACGTTGGCGCCCATCGATCGAAGCAGCGCGGCGGTGGTGTCGATGTCGCGGAGCGCGGGGACGTTTCGGAACGTGCAGGCCCCCTCGGTCAGGAGCGAGGAGCAGAGGATCGGGAGCGCGGCGTTCTTCGCGCCCGAAACCCCGACGGTGCCGTGGAGCGGCACGCCGCCCTCGATGATGAGGTTGTCCATGTGCGGGCTATACGCCGCGGCCCGCCGGAGCGGCAAATCAGAATGCGTATTCACACTAGTGAGGCATTCGCCCGGCATTCACCCGGCATTCACCCGGCATTCACCCGGCATTCACCCGGCATTCACCCGGCAGCTGAAGCTGCGGGCAACGCATCCAAAGCCTCACCTTCGTGAGGCTCTCGGTGGAGCAATGAAGCACCGATGTCTCGCTCGGACGGACCTCGCTGTCAGCGCGCTGGTCACGCGCTGGCGTGGTTCGACACGCGCTCACCATGAGATGAACGCGGACGCTATTGGCCCGGGACGAGATTGAAGCTGACCTCGGTGCTGACGTTGCCGCCGGCGCCGTAGGGCTGCGCGCGGGTGCGCGTCGAGATGCAGTTCACGAGGTCGGGATCGTTCGCGCCCGTGACACGCACGCCCGTCGCACGGCCGGTGGGACCGACGTCGATGCCGACGCGGATTGCTTCCGACGGATGCGCCGGATTGCGTCGCTGCGCGGCGGTCCAGCACGAGTCGACCACGTTGGCGCGGCGGAACGTGTTGATCACTTGTCCCGCGCGCGCTTCGCCCGTGAGCCCGCCGCCGGTCTCCGCCGCTTGCGGCGCCGTGCGAAGTGCGGTGTTCGTCGGGCCGGTCGATTGCGCGATGCCGCTGCCCTGCGCGCCGAGCTGCGCGTTGAGCGCCGCGAGCTGTGCGGCCGAGAGGGTCGATCCTGCGGCGTGCGAGCCGTTCGCGTTCGGTGTTCCCGTGCTGCCCGGATTCGGCGCGGCGACGCGGGGCGTGACGTGGTGCGTGGTGTCCGCCGCGGCTGCGACGGTGGGCGCAACGGGTGCGACCGGCGCTGCGGGGACGACAGCGGGCTGAGCGGGTTGCGGCGGCGCTTCGGCCGGCAACTGGATCTGCGCGCCGACCTGTCGAGTCGTCGGTTCGGCGGGATGGACCGCGACCGGCGGTGCCGGCGTCGTCGAAGCGTTCGTCGTCGCCGGTGCATTGCCCGACGGACGCACGACCACACCCACCGCGATGCCCGTGACGAGCACGCCGACCATCAGAATCCAGATCCCGATCGGAATACCGCCGCGGCGTTGTTCGCTCGCTTGCGCGGGAGCGGCACTCGCAGTGGCGGTCGGTGCTGGCGTCGCAGCGACGGTCGGCCCGAGACCCACGGTCGCCGGATCGATGTTGAACGTCGGTTCGTTCGGACCCGCGAACGATGCAGCGGTCGGTGCCGGCGTCGGCGCAACTGCGGGCGCGGGTGGCGACATCAGTGCGAACGGCGCGGTCGCCGTAGCAGAAGGCGGAGCGCTCTTCGTCGCCGGAGCGAGCGGCGCACTCGCGGTCGCGACAGGCGGCGCGCTGGCGGTCGCTGCAGGCGCAGGTGGCGCACTCGCAGTCGCCGCAGGCGGTGCACTCGCAGTCGCACGCGGCGAACCGGCCGGGGACACCGCGGCCATGGCGGGCTTCGAACCCGCCGCGGGACGATTGGCACCAGCAGCAGGCGGAAGAAGACCGCGGTCCTCGGCGGTCGCGATGAGATCGCCGAGCGCGGTCATCCGCGTCGGTTCGTCGTCGTCCGCACCGAAGCCGCCCGAGTCTTCGTGCTTCGCGCCGGGACGTCCCTGCGCGATCGGAACCACCTTGGCAGCAGCCGCGGGTTCGCGCCGGCCCATCGTGCCGAGCAACCCATCGGACATCTTCTGCGAAGCGACGCGAACGAGGTCGCTGAGTTCTTCGACATTGCGCAGCGGGCGCCAGTCATCGAGTCCTTCGCGCCACACCAGCGAGTCGGGGGTGATGTCACCGGCTTCGATCTTGGCCGCGAGT
>CBIHQZ010000052.1:0-13215 GCA_966212315.1 uncultured Myxococcales bacterium | reverse complement strand
CGCTGGTTCATCGCGACACCAGCCACGCCGACGGCTGGGACTGGTCCGCCGACATGCGCACCGTGACGCTCTACGGCGCGGCTTGCGACACGGTTCTCCACAACAGCACCGGCGGCAACGTTCAGATCTTGTTCGGCTGCCCGCCCGGCTGAAACTCACTCCTCGCCTCCCACGACTCGTGCTACACACTTCATCGAAGTGAAAACGAGTCTCACTTTCAGCATCGCCAGCTCCGGGACTTCCACCGCGACCGACACGCGTCCCCGCGCGAGTCGGCGCGGAACGCTCGAGGGCGTCTCGATCGGAACATCTGTTCGCGTGGTTGCAATGTCGCTCGAGCGTGACGAAGCCGAATGGCTGCGAGCGATCGGCTTTTTCGAAGGCCAGACGATGACGCTTCTGCGTCGCGCGATCTTCGGCGGGCCGATCCACGTGCGCGCTGCGTCGGGCGGTGAGTTCGCCGTCGATCGTTCGCTCGCGTTGCGCATCGACGTGGAGCCCTGCGAGCCGGTCTGATGAGTCACTGCCCTCCCGCGGCGACCGAGTCGAACGCGCAGCAACAGCCGCTTCCGGGGCAGATCACCGTCGCGTTGGTCGGGCGGCCGAACGCGGGGAAGTCGTCGCTCTTCAATCGGCTCACCGGCGGCGACGCGCACGTCGGGAATTTTCCGGGGATCACTGTCGACGTGCTCGAAGCGCAGACCACGCTGCCGGGCGGCACGAACGCGCGCATCGTCGACGTGCCCGGTCTCTACACGGTGAACGCCGCGCTCGATCCGCAGAGCGACGAAGGGATCGCACGGCAGTTCATCCTCGCGGAGAAGCGTCGCGAGCAACCGCTGCTCCTGCTGCAAGTGCTCGACGCGAATCGGCTCGCGCTCTCGCTTCGACTCACGCGCGATCTCACCACGCTCGGCGTGCCACTGATGTTGGTGCTCACGCAGGCCGACGTGCTGCGCGACGAAGGGCACACGCTCGACCTCGACCGACTGCGCGATGCGACGGGATTGCCATGCGTGGCGGTGAATTCGCGCGATCCGGTGGCACGCGCGCAAGTGTTCGCATCGATCGAAGACGCCGCGCGCGGTGGGCTCGAACGGACCGGCGAACGAAAGCCCGACTCCATCTCGTGGGATCCCGACACGCTCGCACGCGAGGTCGTGCGCGAGGTCGCCGAGGTCGACGATGTGATGCGTCGACGCCGAACGCGCACCGCGCGCGCCGACCGTTGGCTGCTGCATCCGGTGATCGGGCCGCTGCTCTTCCTGCTCATCATGACGAGCATCTTCGCCGCGGTGTATCTCGTCGCGGATCCCGTCACGACCGCGTGCGACGGCGCGGTGCAGTGGGCGGGGAACAAAGTCGCTCACGTCCTCGGGCGCGGGCTGCTCGCTTCGTTCATCAGCGACGGCGTGCTCGGCGGCGCCGGGACCGTTCTCGCGTTCCTTCCGCAGATCGTGATCCTCACCATCGCGATGGAGTTGCTCGAAGCGACCGGCTACCTCGCCCGCGGCGCGTTCCTCGTCGATCGCGCGCTGCGCGTGGTCGGACTCGGCGGACGCGCATTCGTCCCGCTGCTCACCGCCCACGCCTGCGCCGTGCCTGCCATCGCCGCCACCCGCATCATGCGAGATCCGCGCGAGCGCCTCACCACGATGCTGGTGCTGCCGTTGATGACGTGTTCGGCGCGCATCCCGACCTACAGCCTCCTCATCTCGACGTTCTTCGCGGCACGCGGCGCGTGGTTCAAGTCGCTTCTGTTCGTGGCTCTGTATTTCGCGGGGATCGGGAGCGGCCTGCTCGCGAGCGCGATCATCCAGCGCACCGCGACCAAAGGGCGTCGCCTGCCGCTCGTGCTCGAGATGCCGTCCTATCGCGCACCCGAGACGCGCGTGGTCGCTCGCGTCGCGGGACGCGCGGCCAGCCGTTTCGTGCGCGATGTCGGCACCGCGATTCTCGCCGTGTCGATGGTGCTCTGGGCACTGCTCACCATTCCGTTGCCGGGTTCGCACCATGCCGTCGCGAACGCGACCAGCACCGTGGGATCGCCGCGCGTGGAGCGCATGCAACACAGCGTAGCGGCCGGCGTAGGTCGCGCGCTGGAGCCGGTGACACAGCCGCTCGGTTTCGATTGGCGCATCAACGTCGGACTCATCGGTTCGTTCGGTGCGCGCGAGCTGATGGTCAGCACGATGGGCGTGATCTTCGGCATCGAAGACGTCGGCGACGAGACGGCGCCTCTCTCGGCACGCGTCCGCGATGCACGTCGTCCCGATGGAACGCGCGCGTACTCGATGGCCGCGGCGCTCGCGCTGATGGCGTTCTTCGTTCTCGCCTGCCAGTGCATGAGCACCGTCGCCGCGATCCGGCGTGAAACGCGGACGTGGAAGTGGCCGCTGTTCGTGCTGGGCTACACGTACGCTGCAGCCTATCTCGCTGCGCTGCTGGTCTTCCAGATCGCAAGGGCGGCGGGCCTCGGCTGACGGTCTTCGCGCGATTCGGAATCAGCCGAGGTACCATCGCCGCGCGCATGGCGACCGGCGACGAACGAAACGACGTACTCGATCCTTCCGATGGCTCCGGCGCGGTGAGTTCTTCGTCGTCCGCGGTGCGCGATCTGGTGAGCGGCGTACCGGTACTCGCGCGCATCGCATGGTTCGCATTCGGTGCCGCGGTCGCGACGACGGTCGTGCTCTTGATGCTGTTGAAACCATGGCATCGCCCGCGTGGCGGCGAGAATGCGCTCCCGTACGAGACCTTCCCGTTCGCGGACAACGCCGGCGTCTGTCAGGAGTGGGTCGCGCTCGCGAACGTGCAGACCTCGCATTCCGACGCGGTGGCGATCGTTCGTCGAATCACGCCGTCGCTTCCGAGCGACGTACATGGCGACAATCTGCGTGTCGTTCGCGCGTTCGCGACTGGGGACTACTGGACGCTCGCGGTCGATACGCAGTCGGGCGCGGGAGACGAAGCGCACGCACGCACCATCGCCACGCTGTTGAACGGACTCCCGGGCGCAGGGCTCCACTTCGACCCGGTGTTCTACAGTTCGCGAAGGCTCTACGACACGGCGCGCGTGCTCTGCATGCCGCGAACTTCGACGCCGTAGCACCGAGAATCCTCGACACGCTGGCGAGATGCGAAGCGGTCGAGGCTCTCGGTCATCACGGACTGCCGACGCCGTGATTGCGCGCTACTTGCCTTGCATGACCTCGCGGTCGACGTCGGGTCGTTCGCCGGTCGCGCGCCGCGTTGCACCGACTGCGTGCTCACCCGACTGCACGACGTATCCCGCGCCGCCGACCGCGGTACGCCCCGTCGCTCGCGCCGCTCGTACTGCATCGCCGCCGCTGTCGCGGAAACGCTCGCCCGAGTGACGTCCACGCGCATTCATGTGTTCGCGCTGCTCGCGGGCCTGACGCAGATGGCGATCGTCGCGATCCGAGATCGCATGCTGCGTGTAGCGGAACCCTGCCGCCGTTGCATGCGCGCCGGCAACGACGCCGCTCGAGATGCCGCTGCCGACGGCGCGGAACGCGTCGCCGGTGGAGCGCACCGCGACGCGGCCGTTCGACGTGGCTTCATGGCCGCTCGAGCGCATCTCGGCGCGCTCCTGCTTCGACGTTTAGAGATGCCCGCATGCGCCGACCGCCAATGCGGCACCGAGCGCGAGGAACAGTGAGTACTTCATCGGATCGACCTCCTGTGAACGTGCGCCCGACGGACGCGCATCACTGTCGAGAGCAACGTTCGCGCCTCGGGAATGCGCGCCTCGAAGTCGCAGCGCGCCGATCGACGTGTGCAGAAAAGACGAGTCGAGCTAGCCTCGCGCGCGGAGGCCCAGCGGTGGCGAACAGTCAGAAGCGAACGATCAAGCACGACATCATCAAGCAGTGGGCGGAAGCACGCGGCGGCGTTCCCGCGCGAGTGCGAACGACGCTCGACGCACTGAAGATCAAGATCGGAAACGACGAGCCCACGTACGAGCCGATCTCGTGGGACACGTGGTTCTCGGTATTCGACGAGAAGAGCTTCGCGTTCGTGTACGAAGAGCCGGGCTACTCGTCGAAGGTCGTCGCGCGCAACGGCAAGGAAGACGGCGTCGAAGGCTCGTCCGCGTCGCACTGATCGCGCGATTCTCGCGATCGCATCCCATCGACACATCTCGATACATCCGCGGGGCGCGGCTCTTGCTTCGGTTCTCGCCGAGGTAATGGCGATGCTCCACGGCAGGATTCTCGGCACAGCACTGCTTGTTCTCTTCGCGTGCGCGTCCGGTTGCGAGCGCGATCAGGCCGGTGACATTCGTACGTCGCCCGAAGCGCGAACGACGGGCGAACGCGCCGGCGCAGGCGTGCGCGATGTCGGCCATGCCGCCGTGCGCGGCGTTGAGGGGCTCGGTCACGGCGTCGTGTGCGGAACGCGCGAACTCGGCCAGACGATGAGCGGCACGCAGGGTGATCCGATCGCGGAAGCGAAGTCGCGCGAGGCTTGTGCGCGTGCGCAACAACGCACGAACGAAGCGGGCCAGTCGATGGATCAGTTCACGCGCGACGTCGACCCGCACGCGCGGGGCGGCGGACCGACGCGCTGAGGGCGAGCGCGGCGAGGATCAGTGCGAGCGCTCGCGGAGACGCGTGATGTGCGCGCGAGCGAACGTCGCAATTGCACGAGCCGCTGACCGGATGGTTCACACGCGAGCCATCCGCGTAGCTTCCGTCGGCGTTGGCATCACGTGACGTGCCGCCATCGCGAAGGCCCGCATCGCTCGGCGCCGTGCCGGGCGCGACGATCGCGATCGTACGGCAGAGTGCATCGTCGGCAGGGCCCATCGCGCCGGGATCCGCGAACCAATGATCACCGGTCGCATGAAGACCGAAACACGCGCGCACCGTCGTGCCCGCTGCATCCGGCGCGCGAAGCGAGACCGTGAACGAACCGGTTTCGCCGTGGGCCACCGGCATCGCAACGCTGCTTGCGTCCTGACACGAGGTCCATCGACCGGGATCGCACAGCGGGCTGTCCTGGTGTCGCGGTGAGTCCGCGGCGAGCATTACTTCGTTCGGCTGCCACGCGAGACTGCCGCGGTTGCGGAACGTGAACGTCGCACTCACGACGCTGCCTGCGTCCAGCGCTGCGGGAACATCGTCGCCGACGATCTCCGCCCAGAGGGGAGGCGGCGCGTCGATGAGATAGACCGCGGGACCGTTCTGCGGACGCACGAGAAATGGACGGCCGGGCAGCGTCGCGCCGTGAAGGTCGTTGGCAAGATCCGCGGCGGGGTGTTGAACGATCGCGCCCCAGTCGAAGCGCCAGGCATCCATCGCATCGGGATCGGGCACGTGGCGCAGGGTCGTGTACTCGCGAATGTTCACCGCAGGGTCGCCCATCGCCTGCACGAGTTGCGGCGCATCGACGACATCGGGACCGTCGACGTAGCGATCGACGACCGCATCGGGCAGCACCGCGATGTCGACACCGGACCAGCCCCACGCAGCGAGGACCGTCGGATTCGGCACGTGCCGTCGCACCGCATTGTCCGGCGGAATGGGCGGATCGGGAGGCGCGCACATCAACGTGCGTGGCGCGCTTCCGAGCACTGGATTGTTGCCGCCCATCGCGTCGATGCCATACGCGAATACATCGTGCGGCTGCCCGTCGAGGAACGAGAGCGGCGTGCGAAGTTGGAAGCCGTGTTCACACGAACCGATCGCCGCACAGAGATCGTCGCGATGTCGATTGGCGTGGATCGGAAAGCCCGGCGCGCCCGATCCCGCGGGGCCGCCGATGTAGATGTGTACGTCGATCGGTGACCCCGGTGCGTCCGGGTCCTGCGCCCATCCTGCGATGACGTCACAACCGGCGCTGTCGAGGTATCCCACCGGCGCTTGATTCGATTGAGCGAGCGCGCGCAGATCGTCGATCGTGCCGTTGAAGCGATCGAGATCGACGTTGCCCGCGATCCCCGGAACGCTGCCGGTGCTCGAGAACTGCCACATCGCCCATTCGCTCCAGCGATCGTTGATGTTCGGGCACGACGCCGAGGTGTATTGCGCGTGCCATAACGGCTGCCCGACGAAGTCGCTCGAGGCAACGTACGGATCCCAGTAGTAGCGCCCGGTGTAGATGATCGGCGTGCGTCCCGTGCCGGCTGCAACGCGATCCATCCACGCGTGCAATCGTGCGGTGTACGTCGCGGCGGAGACACCGGGGTTCGGCGCTTCGACGTCGCACGTGACCGGCAGATCACCAGGACCGAGGCGGCCCACCGCGGCGACGACGATGTCGGCCTGCACGATGGGATCGTCACCGGGTTCGAAGAACTGATATGCGCCGCGAATCATGCCGACGCTTCGAATCGCGGCCCAATGCCCGGCGAAAGTCTGGTCGCGATAGGTGCCGTCACCGATGCGCGCGATCGCGAACTGATATCCCGCGCCCGCGACGGCGTTCCAATCGATCGCACCCTGCCATTGCGAGATGTCGATCCCTGGCACGGTGGGGCCGCGACCGCACACCACCGAGTTGTCGCCGTGCTGCGATGTGTCCTCGGTCGGCGCGCAGGACGCGAGCGCGAGACCCAGGGATGCGAAGCGAGCCCATCGTTCAGCATGCCGGCGCTTCATGACCGAGAGGGTACCTGTTGTGCTGACGCGTTGTTCGGCAACAAAGTGCGCCCATGACGACGACGCCTCGCATCACGCTCACCGAATCTGCCCGCGCCGCGCTCGATGCGGCCCTGAAAGACGCCGGCGAGCAGGTGATCCGGATCGACATCTCCCCCGCGCTCGAGCACGACCTTTCGCTCGGTGACTCGGCCGGGGTCGCGATCACGGCGGTGGTCGACGGCATCACTTTCACCTTCGACGCCGCCAGTGCAGCACGCGCCGACGGACTCGCGATCGACTACGTGAACACCCCGGGCGGCGCGGGATTCAAGCTCGTCAACCCGAACGAGCCGGTTCGCGTGCAGCCGATGAGCACGTTGCAATTGTCACGATGGATCGAATCGAAAGAGTCGTTCGAGTTGATCGACGTGCGGACGACCGGTGAACGCGCGATCGCGCGCATCGAGGGCTCGCGTCTTCTCGATCGCGACGAGGAAGCGCGACTTCTCGCCCTGCCCCGCGACACGAAACTCGTCTTCCAATGCCATCACGGCGTGCGGAGCCGCGCGGCCGCGGAGCATTTTCTCGCGGCGGGATTCACGCGCGTGTTCAATCTCGACGGCGGCATCGACGCCTGGTCGCGCGAGATCGATCCGAGCGTCCCGATCTACTGAGGCGTGTCGGCGAGGGCGCGGCGAACGGCGTCGGCCATCGCGGTGATCAAGCGCGGATCGTCGTTGAGCGTCGTCGTGCGCGAGAGCGTGAGGTTGCGTTCGCGGGCGAGTTGCATCGCCTCGATGTCGAGGTCGTAGAGAATCTCCACGTGGTCGGCGAGAAATCCGATCGGTGCGATGACCGCATGCTCGATCCCGTCGCGCGCGAGTGCATCGAGCGTCGCGGGCAGATCGGGGCCGAGCCACGCATCGTTCGTCATCCCCTGACTCTGGAACGCGAGGCGGAACGGCGTCTCGATACGGTGCTTCGATGAAAGCCGTCCCCACGCACCGCGCGCGGTCTCTTCGACGAGCCGGGCGTACGGATCACCCGCTTCGATCGCGCGCATCGGCAGACTGTGCGCGGACCACACCAGCGCGATGCGACGTCCGTTCGGCACGGCAGCCAACGCCTCGGCCGCACGATCCGCGAGCGCTTCGAGCAACGATGGATCGCGATTCCACGCACCTGCCGAGAGCGTCTCGATGCCGCCGCCGATCGCGTCGACAGCAGACTTCACCGCGGCGTCGTACACGTGGGTGCTGTAGGGCGCGATCGGCATCGACACGATGCGCGTGACGCCGTCCGCCGCCATCGTCTTCACGACGTCTTCGATGCGCGGCTGCCAAAGACGCATCGCCACGCGGCACGGGATCCCGAGCGCGGCGGAAAGCGCACTCGCCTGGGAACGCGTGATCTCGAGAAGAGGCGAGTGTCCGCCGATTGCTTCGTACCGACGACGCACCTCGGCCACGACGTCGGGGGGCGCGGGCCGCCCGCGGCGGATCACCTGGAGGAAGGCCGGGAGTTCATCGAGCGTGGCGATGGTGCCGTGTGCGCTCACGAGGATTTCGGTTCGAGGTGCCATGGTCGAGCGTGCCGTTCCGTTCGCGCGCGAGCCTAGCCCGGCAGCCGGATTGGTGGCGATCGGCGTGTTGCGCCGACTATGGCGCGGGGTCGAAAACGGCGCGCGAGAAACATCTCTTCACTCGACGAGCGGCCATTCGCCTCTGATAGAATCTCGGCCCATCGTGACAGCAAACAAACCGCTCACCATTCTCTGCGTCGCCAGTTACTTCAAGGGCAACCGATTCCTCGAGCGATGCAAGCGCGAGGGGTGTCACGTTGTTCTTCTCACCGCGGAATCGATTCTGAACGAACCCTGGGCGCGCGAATACATCGACGAAGTATTCGCGATGCCGTCGTTCGGCGATCGTCAGGCCGTGCTCAATGCAGTCAGCTACCTCGCTCGCACGCGCGACTTCGATCGCATCGCGCCGCTCGACGACTTCGACGTCGAACTCGTGGCGCTCCTTCGCGAGCATCTTCGCATTCCGGGCATGGGCGACACGACGGCGCGGTACTTCCGCGACAAGCTCGCGATGCGTGCGCGTGCGCAGGATCGCGGCCTTCCGATCCCGCCGTTCGTGCACGTGCTCAATCACAAGCGCATCGCCGAGTACATGCGCGAGGTGCCGGGACCATGGATGCTCAAGCCGCGCGCCGAAGCGTCGTCGGTGGGCATCAAGAAGATCGATTCACCCGAACAACTCTGGCCGCTTCTCGAACAACTGGGCGACAAACAATCGAACTACTTGTTGGAGAAGATGATCCCGGGCGACGTCTATCACGTCGATGGCGTGATCTGGGACAAGAAGCTGGTGTTCGCGGAAGCGAGCAAATATCGCCGCCCGATTCTCGAAGTCACCACGTCGGGTGGCATCTTCGCGACGCAGTCGTGCGCGCGCGACTCCAAGGAGTGGAAGGAACTCGTCGATCTCACGCAACGCGTGGTGGAAGAGTTCGGCCTCGTTCGCGGCGTCACGCACACCGAGATCATCCGTGGCCATGCCGACGGCAAGCTGTACTTCCTCGAGACCGCGGCGCGCGTCGGCGGCGCGAACATCAGCGACCTCGTCGAAGCATCGACCGGCGTGAACCTCTGGGAAGAGTGGGCGAAGGTCGAGATCAGCCAGGGACTGCTGCCCTACACGCCGCCGCAGCCGCGCAAGGACTACGCTGGACTCATCGTTTCGCTCGCGCGGCAGGAGAGTCCCGACACGGCACAGTTCAACGATCCCGAAGTGGCGTGGCGTCTCGGCGACAAGAAATTCCACATCGGTCTGATCGTTCAGTCGCCGCGTCGTGAGCGCGTCGAAGAACTCATCGAGTCGTACATTCCGCGGATCATGCGCGACTACCACGCGGCGCTTCCCGCGCCCGAGAAGCCGACTTCGTAGCACCCGCTTCGCGCCCGCCACGTCTCGCCGAACATCACCGACCCCGTCCGTACATCGCGCGCATGTGAGGGAAAGCTCCCACTGCACGTGCGAAACCTCCCATTGCCCTTCGCGTGCGAACCGGATGGAATCGAACTCCGCCGCGCGTGCGGCGATCGATCGAAGAACGAACGCATATGTCGAAGAGAGAGCTTGGAAGAATGTCGATGCTGCCGAAGCGCGCGCTGCTCGCATGGAGCGCGATGGCCCTCGCGGGATTCGTGACCGGCTGCGCCGAGACGGGTGCGCCCGATGATGTCGCGATGGATGTCGCATCCGATGTGATCGCGCCGACCGACGCGATGGACGACACGACGATGACCACGCCCGGTTGTGCGAGCGGCAATCGCAGTCAGTGCGTCGCCGAGTCGTCGGGCGGGAACTACTTCGGATGCGCGCGCTTCTTCGACGGCACCGTGTGGTGCTGGGGTCGCAACGACGTGAACCAGCTCGGATACAGCACGACCGACGTGTGCATCGAGCAGGTGGGCAGCGGCATGACCCGATCGATCGCGTGCCACACGTTTCCGTTCCAGGTCACCGGCATCGAGGGATCGATCGCACTCGCATCGGGGCTCACGCATTCGTGCGTGATCAACGGCGACCGCAGCGTGTCGTGCTGGGGCGGAAACGAAGGCGGGCAGCTCGGCGACGGAACCACACTACCGGGGTTGCATCCGGGGGCGGTCGCTGGCGTCGCGAATGCCGCGCAACTCTCGCTCGGACAGCGTCACAGCTGCGTCGTGGCGAACGGCAGCGTGTCGTGCTGGGGCGCAAACGATCGACTGCAACTCGGCGTGGCAACGGTGGCCTCGATGTGCGCGGTCGGGAGCACTCAGCTTGCGTGTTCGAAGGCGCCGGTGATGGTGGCGGGCGTAACGAACGTCGCGCAGGTGAGTGCGGGTGCGGCGCATACCTGCGTGCGAACGACCGACGGCGGCGTGAAGTGCTGGGGCGACAATCGCTACGGACAGCTCGGCGTCGGTGCGGCGAACGCGATGCCATCGGCGATGGCGCGTCCCGTGATGATCGGCACGCGCGCACTCGATCACGTGACGTCGATCGCGAGCGGGAACTTCCACACGTGCGCGCTCCGCGAGGATGGCGCGGTGTTCTGCTGGGGGCGTGATGATCACGGCGAACTCGGCACGGCCGCTGCGGCGACGATGCCAGCGATGTGTGTTGCCGCGTGCATCCCGGGTGCGACGCAGGTGAACGCGCTCCCGCATCCGGCGGCGCCGATGACGGGCGACGCGGGGGCCGGCGATGGCGGGGCGCGCGATGCGAGTGCGACCGACGCCGGGCCCGTGATGCTGAATCTTCCGGTGGGGCTCGCGGCGGGCGCGGATTTCAGCTGCGCGCGGCTGACGGACCAAACGGTTCGCTGCTGGGGAAGTGATGCGGTCGGGCAGCTCGGCGACGGCGCGGCGTCGACGGGGCCGCAGCCGGTTGCGCTGGTCATCGCTGCACCCGGGGCGGCGCAGACGAATCCGCTGCAGGACACCACCGGGGTTGCTGCCGGAGGGGTGACGGCTTGCGCGCGGGTCAGCGATGGGAGCCTCCGGTGCTGGGGTTCGAATCAAGATGGCGCGCTCGGCATCGGCGGCACGTCCGCACGCAACGGCCCCGTGCCGGTGAACTGGTGAACGGTCGAATGAGGACTGGTGAAGCGATGAAGAATCAACCTCGGAGGTTTCGTTTCGCCTCGTCTGCGCTCGCCCCTCTCACGACCGGGGTTGGTGCCTGGTTTCTCACGACCGGGGTTGGTGCGTGGTTGTCCGCATGCGCGCCCGCCGGGGAGCCGGTCGTCGACGGATCTGCGGACGCGCGGGTGATCGCGGTCGACAGCGCCGTGACGAACGACGATGTGCCGCCGGTGTGCGCGGGTGATGCCTGCGTGGCGACGGGTCATTGCATCGCGGGTCGCGCTTCGGCGCAGTTTCGACGGCAGACCGCCCCGCCGGACACGATGACGCCGGGAACGCGCGCGCACGTCAGCGTCACGTTCGACAACTGCAGCGGGCAGACCTGGACGGCGAGCGGCTTCGCGCTTCTCGCGGTGAGTGCCGATGGCTCGTCGCCATGGGGCATTCAACAGGTTCCGATGCCGGGCGACGTCGCGGATGGCGACGAGGTCACGATCGCGTTCGACGTGATCGCACCCTCGACGACCGGGACGTATCGGTTCGGGTGGGCGATCGCGCGGCCGGGGCAGTCGACGCTCCAGGAACCATCAACCCCGGTGAATGTCGACGTGCGTTCGCAGGCGGATTGCACCGCGCTGGGCGCGCCCTCGCGGTACCTCACGCAGAACCCGCCCTCGCAATTTGTTCCGGCAGGGGGGCGCGTAACGGGCACCGTCACGTTCTCCAACTGCAGCACGGAGACGTGGACGACCACGGACGGGTTCGCGCTGGGCTCGCAGGACCCGACGAACAATTCAACCTGGGGGACGCGTCGCATCGCGCTGCCGAACGACGTGGCGCCGGGGACCGAGGTGACGATTCCTATCTCGGTGACTGCACCGACGACACCTGGAAACTATCGGTACGCTTGGCAGATCGTGCGTGATGGAACGACGGCGCGCTGGATCGGCGATGTCTCCCCGTCTCTTACGCTCACCGCATTGCGTGCGGCCGATTGCAGCAGTTCGGGACCGCCGGCACGCTTCGTTCGGCAATCGCCGCCGGGCACGCTGGTTCCCAATCAGAGCGTCAACGTCAGTGCTTCGTTTTCGAACTGCAGCGACGACGTGTGGACGCGCGGTGGGTATCATCTCGATGGCGTGAGCGCGGGTGGCGAGGCGCTGTGGCGCACGACGGCGCCCTCGCTGCCTTTCAACGTCGGTCCTGGATTCAGCATCGACATTCCGTTCACGGTGCGGGCGCCGGCGGTGCATGGGACGTACGCGTACCGCTGGGCGATCGCGCAGGACGGGCATGCAGCGATGAGCGAGGCAACGCCCGCGTACAGCGTGACGGTTCGTTGCGTGCCGGCGTGCGGCGGGCACAACTGCGGTGGCGACGGGTGCGGTGGATCGTGTGGATCGTGCGGCGCGGGCTCGTCGTGCTCGGGAGGAACGTGCACGTCGCCGACGGTCCCGTGCGGTCAACTCCAGTGGTGGAACTCGTACATCACGTGGGAGCACGTGAGCTACGGGTGGCACGACACGGATCTCGGCGTCGCGGCGGGGACCCGGATTCAACTCCGGCACCGATCGCGGCTTCTTCATCACGGTGTGTACGGGTGGGGATACATGCCGGAGTTTCTCGACCTCGTGACGGGCGATCGATTCCGCTTTCTGCACCTGAAGCCGCAGTACCAGTGGGCAACCACGGTGGGGCGCGAGTATCCGGCGGGGTATGTGGTGGGGCTGTCGGGCGGGAATACGTATGACACCGGGTATCCGACGTACTCGAGCGGTTCGCATTTGTGCGTGCAGACGCTGGCGACGTGGCGGTCGGCGTTCCCGTCGGGTCACGACACGTGTCATTGAGCAGCGGACCGCGGCACGACCCGGGTTGATAACGCCGACCCCGTCACGTCACGCCGACCCAGGTTGATTCGGTGACACGACGCTGACGCGGATGAACAACACTACCCAGGTTGATTCA
>CBIHQZ010000051.1:0-13328 GCA_966212315.1 uncultured Myxococcales bacterium | reverse complement strand
TCGGTCCGCATCGATCGCGTTCGCGTGGGGGCTCGCGCTGGTGGCGTGTTCACCGCCGCTTCGCACCGACGCAGGTACGGACGTCATCGACGCGGCGAACGACGCCTCGGACACGATCGACGGGATGGATGTCGCAGTCGATGAGGGCGTCGATGCGGCGCCGGACGTGATCGTCAGCCACGCGGCTCCCGCGCACAGCGGATCGATCGCGATCGATCCGGATGGGCGTCGCGTGTACGTGGTGAACGCGGATGCCGATTCGGTCTCGGTGATCGATACCGTGACGCGGTCGCTGCTGAGGGAAATCGCACTCGGCAGCGCACCACCGCGCGTCGATCCCACCACCCAGCGATTCGATCCGAACGTGATGCCGCGCGCGCTCGCAATCGCGCCCGCGTCGCGACGACTGTTCGTCACCGGCGAACGCTCGAGCGAGGTCATCGCGATCGACCTCGACTCGTTCGCGATCATGCATCGAACCGTGGTCGGGAGCGAACCAGCGGGCCTGATCGTGTCGGCCGACGAGCGCACGGTGTACGTCGCGTGCAGCAACGACGACGCCGTCGTTCGTCTCGATGCGATGTCGCTCACCGAGACGGCCCGCCTTCGAACGACCCTTCGCAAACCCTGGGGTCTCGCGCGCTCCGCTGACGGCGCCACGCTCTACATCGCGCCGCTGCTCGAACCGGGCATCACCGCGGTCGACACCGCGACCTTCACCGAACGCGCGCCGTGGATGCTCGCGCCCATCGCACGCGGACGCGACGACCGGATCGCCAACGGCGAAGTGCGCGGCATGTACGACCTCGCAGTGCGTCCCGGATCGAACGAAGTGTGGAGCGCGCATCTGCTCCTCGCGACGCAGACGCCGCAGCCTGCGTTGAAGTTCGACACCACGGTATTCCCGGCGCTGAGCGTGTTCGCCACCGACGGCTCCATCGTCGCGCGGCTCTCCACCGATTCGCAGGATGTCGCCGGCATCGACGGCGCCATCGCCGACATCGTGTCGGGCCCGCACGCGATGGCATTCACGGACGATGGTCGCTATGCGCTCGTCGTCGACACCAACAGCGAGGATGTCCTCATCGTCGACGCGATGCGCCGCGTCGCACCGTCGCTCTTGCGTCCACTGCCCGGACGAATGCCGGAGGGAATCGTCATCTCCCCCGACGGCGCGCACGCGTACGTCGACGAACGAAACTCACTCGACGTGGCAGTCATCCGACTCGATCGCACCGGCACGACACTGCGCCTTGCGGTCGACGGTGCACCGATCGCGCGCACCACGGCCGACCCGATGCCCGCCGATCTGCGCGACGGACAGCGCGTGTTCTACAGCGCGAACAGCGATCAGCTCGCGATCACGCAGAACCACTGGGTCGCCTGCGCGAGCTGTCACGTCGAAGCGCGCAGCGACGCCGTGGTGTGGCAGTTCCGGCAGGGGCCGCGCGACACACCGAGCAACGCCGGTGGCACGATCGGCACCGGGTTTCTCATGCACACCGCCGATCGCAGGACGATCCGCGATTACACGCGCACCGTGATCGACGAGCAGGGGGGCGATCCAACCGACCCGAGCGTCGCCGATCATCTCGATGCGCTAGAAGCCTTCGTGAACCTCGCGGTCCCGCCGGTGATCCCCCCGCACACCGACGCGGCGCTCGTAGCGCGCGGACGCGACATCTTCGCGCGCGGTGACGTCGGTTGCCTCTCGTGTCATCGCGGCACGAACCTCACCGACTCGGGTCAGGGAAACGCGGCACTCGATCTGTCGGGCGCGATCACCTTGCACGACGTCGGCACCTGCAACACCGGCTCGTACCCGGACGTTCCGCACACCGACGACGAAGGCCACCCGCGCGCAGCTTGCCAATTCGACACGCCCGCGTTGCGCGGTCTCGTCGACGCCGCGCCGTACTTTCACGACGGAAGCGCGCGCACGCTCCGAGACGTACTCGAGCAGACGCGTGGTCGCATGGGCGACATCACCGTGCTCTCGACGGACGAGATC
This sequence comes from uncultured Myxococcales bacterium, assembly GCA_966212315.1. Lineage (GTDB taxonomy): Bacteria > Myxococcota_A > Polyangia > Polyangiales > CBIHQZ01. Next base: position 11,317 of record CBIHQZ010000051.1, on the reverse strand, counting down.
GACGCGCTGATCGAGTACCTTCGATCGCTGTGACGTCCGTTCCTCTGCGAACGCTTGGGTACCGGCGTCATACGCGGCTGGATCTTCGCGGTCGAACGCGGGAAACTCAGCCCTTCCCGTGAAACGCTCGCTGCCTCGTTCGTTCGCCGCTGCCTCGCTCCGTCGCTTCGCCCTCGCGATGTGGGCACTCGTTGCCACCGCGTGCGTGTACCCCGCGACCGAGCTGCGCGTGGTGATCGACACCGACGTCGACCCGACGGTGCCCCTCGGCCTCACCGTCCGCGCATACCGCGGCGCCGCCGGCGGACGAATGATCATGGAGCGCCACTTCACCCGCGCGCTGCCCGACGCGAATGGCGCGCCCGACGCGGGATTCACGTTCCCCGCCAGCTTCGCGGTCGTCCCCGGCGACACCCCGCGCGACGGCGCGACGCGCATCGAAGTCGAAGCCGACGCTGACGGCGTGTTGCTTCGTCGCATCGCGGTCGCCACGTTCACGCCGCGCCACGAAGGCGTGCTCCGCATCTTCCTCGCCGCGCGCTGCGCCGATCCCGCGCAAGGATGCATGGGGTCGCCGTGCACGGTGCGATTGTCGTGTGAAGAACACGGAGAGACCTGCGGCAACACGGGTACCTGCGTGTCGGTCGAGACCACGCCGTCGATGCTCGTCGACGGCAGCTTCGGCGACATCGCCGCGCCTCCGTCGTGCGGTCGCCCCGGGCAAGCGTGTTGTTCGATCGGCGCCCCCTGCTCCGACGGCATGTCGGACTGCGTCTCCGGCACCTGCACGCAGTGTCTGGCGGGTTCCGAATCGTGCTGCGACAACGGGACCGCGCGCACGAACGGCACCGTCTGCGCTGCTGCGAGCGATCCCTGCCATCAGCCGGGCACGTGCACCGACGGCGCGTGCTCGACCGTGACCGAATCTCCCGACGGCACCGAGTGCGCAGCCGCCGCGGGTCCGTGTGACATGCCGAGTGTCTGCATGGCCGGCGCGTGCACCGCGCAGCGCGCACCCGAAGGCACGCAGTGCGGGGCAGCGGCCGACCCCTGCTCACTCCCGAGTACGTGCGTCGCCGGTGCGTGCACGCCACAGCGCGCGCCCGACGGAACGATGTGCGCGATGGCAGCCGGAACCTGCAACGCTGCGAGCGTGTGCATGGCCGGCGCGTGCGTTCCGCAGAATCTTCCGAACGGCACCGTGTGTGCGATGGCCACGGGCGGATGCATGCAGAACGGCACCTGCAACAACGGCACGTGCACCGGCACCACGTCGCTCCCCGACGGGACGGTCTGCACGATGTCCGGCAATCCGTGTCAGCGCGACGGCACCTGTTCGGGCGGCGTCTGTAGCGGGACCACTCCGGCGCCGGACGGAACGGTGTGCTTCACGCCGACCGGCGCGCAACCGTGTCGACAGACGAGTCTCTGTCAGGCCGGAACCTGCGTCGCGCGCAACATCGCGAACGGCACCGTCTGCGCGAACACGAGCGACCCGTGCAAGATCGACGGCACCTGCAACAACGGCGTGTGCGGCGCGATCACGAATCAGCCGAACGGTCACCAGTGCGTCGCGCAGAACACCGCCGCGTGCGATCGCGCACGCACATGCACGAGCGGGGTCTGTCAGCCGGCGACCGCGTTGCCGAACGGAACCACCTGCCGTGCCGCGCAGAACGCGTGTCAGACCGCGGCGACGTGCTCGGGCGGAACGTGTCCGGCGAATCCGACGCGCGCGAACAACTTCGTCGTCTCCTCGACGCAGCGTTGTTGCGGCGGGTCGGTCACGAACATCACCACCGGGAGCAATTGCGGCGTGTGCGGATTGCGTTGCAACGGCGGCTCATGCGCGGCCCGTTCGGTGAACGGCACGCATCACTTCTGTACGTGTTCGACGAACGCGCAGTGCTCGCCGTTGACCACGTGCCGAACGTTCACGCCGAACTCGGGTGTCTGCTCCTGCAACTCGTCCGGCGAGTGCCCGGGCAACGCGGGCTGCGTGAACGTCAGCGGCAATCCGAACTACTGCAACTAGCCCCGCCAGCACGTCCCGCGAATGCGGCGGCTCGCAATGCACCAGCCGAAGTCTTCCGACGTGCCCGCGGTGCCACGCAGCGTCGCGGCGGGTGTGGGTGACAATCCAGCCGCGTTGCCGGGAAACACGTATGCAGCACCGAAGAACGTGTTGATCGCGTAGGCGCTCGCGGCCATGTCGACGATGCCGTCACCATCGACGTCACCCACGCCCGACATCGACCAACCGAACGCGCCTTCCATCCCCTCGGGTCCTTCGATCGACACCGACGGTGTCATCGCGATCGCATTGCTGGCGCCGTAGAAGACGTAGCCGCGACCCGCGCCGCAGTGCGGATAGCCACCGTCGTTGTCCTGCGTCCAGGGCGCGCAGACGGCACTCAACGCGATGTCGTCGAAGCCGTCGTGATTAAGGTCGCCCGCTGCGGCCACCGACCATCCGAAGCCGCCGAGCGCGCCGTCGGGGCCGTCCAACGAAACATGCGCCATCGTGGACACCGAGGCCCCACCGAGGAACACGTAGGCGTTGCCGTCGGTCGTGCCCGTCGCCCCGATCGCGAGGTCGGTATAGCCGTCGCCGTTCACGTCGCCCGCACCGCTCACGAACGAAGCGAATTGCGAGCCCGAACCGGCCGGTGAGTCGAGGATCACGGCCGGCGTGTTGCCGAGTCCGCTGCGGCTGCCGAGATAGATGTACGCGCGCCCTGCACCCGACATCGCGCCGTTCGCGCCGACGACGACGTCGGCATAGCCATCGGCATTCACGTCTCCGATCGGTGCGAGCGCCGAGCCGAACGCGGTGCCGCGTCCGTCGGGTCCGTGCAGGATCAATGCGGGGACGGTGCGCAGACCATCGCGCGACCCGAGGTACAAGAACGCACTGCCACGCGAGACGTCGGTGTTCGGCGCGCCGACCATTACGTCGCCGTAGCCATCGCCGTTCACGTCGCCCGCGCCGACGGTGACCGCGCCGAAGTTCCCCATCGTCTCGGCTGGCGGAATGGTGGTGTCGGCGGTGGTGGAAACGCCCGTCGCGCTGCCGCTGAACACGTACGCGCGACCGTTGTAGATCTCGACGTCCGGCGCACCGACGACGAGGTCGACGAATCCATCGCCGTTCACATCGCCCGCGCTGCCGACCCACCATCCGAAGTGGCTGTTGTTCTCCGTCCCGTCGAGCACGGTCGCGGCCGACGTCCCGAATTGCCCGCGCGTCGACGGGAACACGTACACGCGTCCCTGCGACAGCGTTCCCGCGTGATTGGCGCCCACGACGATCTCGGGGAGCCCGTCGCCGTTCACATCGGCTTCGCTGCCGAACGACGTGTCCGTCACGGTGTCGCGCACGTTCACCCAGAACCACCAGGGCGTCGTCGTTCGAGTGCCGTCACGCAGTCGCCACCAATGCGCACCGGGCGTGAGATCGGCGGTCGCACGGATTGCGAGATCGGTTGTCGGCAGTGTTTGTTCGATCGTCGCGCAATCGCGCGCGGCGCAGATCTCGACCGTGACTTCGCCGAAACCCTCGGGCTTGATGAAATGAAACGTCGGGCGATGCGAAGTAACCGTCGCGCTTGTCATCGGCGCGATCGCACGGGGCGCGGTTTCGATGACGGGTGGAACATCGGGCGCTGCGTCGACGACATCCGGCGTGTCCGTCGCGATGTCGCTCGCATCGCCGATCACGATGTCACTCGCGTCGTTCGTCGCGATGTCGTCGACGACATCGGGCGAGTTGGAACCGGTGCAGGCGACGGCAGGGGCTGCCGCGAGAACAAGCAAGACGATCGAGGCGCCGCGGGCGTTCATGGCGCGTCGATGGTAGCACCACGGCCCGTTTGCTCCGCGTGCGAGTGCAGGAGCGCACGGCTCGGGCGTGTCACGACACGCCGCCACAACGCCCAGAAGTCCGAGGGCGCCGCGCTACAGCGCCTTCGCGATCCGTGCGCGCAACGCCTCGGAAGCGGCGCGCGTGCCGAGCGTTCCGCCCACGTCGCGCGTGCATTCGTTCGCAGCGATGCAGGCCCGTACCGCGTCCTCGATGATCGCTTCGAGATCCGGAATGCCGAGGTAGGTGAGCATCATCCCGACCGTCAGCGCCGAGGCGAACGGGTTCGCGATGTCCTTCCCCGCGATCGGCGGCGCGCTGCCATGCACCGGCTCGAACAACGCCGGCACCGGCGCTGCACCGCTCGCGACGTTCGGATGAATGTTCCCGCTCGGCGCCATGCCGAGACCGCCCTGCAATGCGGCTCCGAGGTCGGTGACGATGTCGCCGAAGAGATTGTTCGTGACGACGACCTCGATGCTCGCGGGGTCCTGCACCATGTAGAGGCAGAGCGCGTCGACGTACACGTGCTTCGGGGTGATGCCGGGGAAGTCCTTCGCGACCTCGCCGAAGACCCGCAGCCAGAGCTCGTGCGCGTGGCGCATGGCATTCGACTTGTCCGCCATGTGCACCGACTTCTTGCCGTTCGTGCGTGCGAACTCGAACGCGGCGCGAATGATCCGCTCCACGCCTTTGCGCGTGTTCACGTCTTCGTTGATCGCGATCTCGTCTTGGGTGCCACGGCGAACCTGCCCGCCGACGTTCACGTACACGCCCTCGGTGTTCTCGCGGAAGACGGTGAAGTCGACGTCGCGCGCGGTCTTGCCCTTGAGCGGGCAGAGCCGATCGTCGAGGCACTTCACGGGGCGAACGTTGGCGTACAGATCGAAACCGAAGCGAAACCCGAACAGGATGTCGCGCGCATGCTCGAGCCCCGGCACACGCGGGTCGCCGAGTGCGCCGAGAAGCACCGCGCCGCACGTCTCGCGAATCTCTTCGAACGTCTCTTTCGGCAGGGTGGTCTTGTCGCGCAGATAGCGATCCGCACCGAGATCGAGTTGCCACAGATCGAGCCCGAGCCCGCGCGTGCGGTCGAGCAATCCGAGCAACTCGCTCGCTTCGCGCATCACTTCGACGCCGATTCCGTCGCCAGGAACTACCGCGATCCGACGCTTCGCATCCGTCATCGAGCAACAGCCTCCGCGGACGCGTCTAACACGCACGTTTGCGGCGCGACACGCGCGTTCGTCGCCGCGTCGCGTCGCGCGGTTGCCAAGCGAGAAGCCGGACGCGTGCGCGCTCCACAATCGACATCGCTCGGCTCGTGCGATCGTCCGCGCGAAGGTTCCGCTATTGACACCTCAGCATCGAGGTGAAACGCTCGCGTTCGTTTTCCGAGGGATTTCAACGCAGATGCGCGTAATCGCAGCCGGTCGGAGCGACGTGGGGCTCCAACGCGAGCACAACGAAGACAGCCTCTGTCTGCTCGATCAGCACGGGCTGTACATCGTGGCCGACGGCATGGGCGGGCATCGTGCCGGCGACGTCGCGTCGCGCATGGCGACCGAGACCGTCTCTGCGTTCTTCAACACCACGGCGCGCGAAGATGCGACCTGGCCGTTTCACTACGACCCGACGTTGTCGGCGGAAGAGAACCGGCTGGTCACGGGCATCAAGGTCGCGAACAAATCCATCTACGAAGCGAGCGCACGCAACCGCGAGCACCAGGGAATGGGGACGACGATCGTCGGCATTCTCTTCTCGCCGTCGGCGCAGAAGTTCTACGTCGGTCATGTCGGCGACTCGCGGTGCTACCGCGTGCGCGGCGGAAAGATCGAGCAGCTCACACAAGATCACTCGCTGCTCAACGACTACCTTCGCGCGATGCCGGACCTCACGCCGGAACAGAAGGACGAACTGCCGCGCAACGTGATCACGCGCGCGCTCGGAATGACCGACTCTGTGATCGTCGATGTGTCGTCCGACGAACCGAAGCCCGGTGATGCCTACGTGCTCTGCTCGGACGGGCTCAGCGGCATGGTGTCCGACGAAGAGATCGCGGAGATCGTGGGCGCCAACGCGAATCCCGATGACGCGGCGGCCGCGCTCATCGCCCGCGCAAACGAGCACGGCGGCGAAGACAACGTGACGGCGATCGTCGCGCGCATCGCCGACGAATAGCTACTCGCACGCTCGCGTCGTCGCGTCGCACTGCCATGCGTACGCGTGCGTGGCGGTGATTCCTTCGTCGCCGTGATGGCGAACCGCGGAGAGCACGAGGTAGCGATCGCCCGGAATGAAGTACGCGCGGAAATCCGGTTCGAAGACCGGTTCGTCCGTGAAGGTCTCCACCGCGGTCCACGCCTCGCGCGCCGACCAGCGGACCTCGAGGCGATCGGTGAAACGCTCGGCCGCATTGTCGCCGCCCGCAAACGTGCGACGACGCATCCATCGCACGCCGATGCCGCTGCGCAACTCGGCCGGGATGCCGGGCGCGAGCGCGATCTCGAGCGGCTCGAGGTCGACGAAGCTTCCGCTCGCGAGTGCACTTCGCACCGCGCGCGCTGCGGTCGACGTGAGCGGCGCTTCGGACGGGAGCACGGGCATGTCGGCGTCGCGGTGATCCAACAGATCGATCTGTGATGCTTCGTCGCCCGCGTCGCTGCCGGGAAACACCGCATCCCAGCGGGTCGGATCCTGATCGCTGTGCGTGCCGATGTCGCCGCGAATGCACGCCGCGGTGTGCTGGCGCTGCGACCACGCGAAGCATCCCGGTGCGATGATGCCCGACGCGGGAATCATGTACGGCCGCGTCGGAAGCGTCGCCGGGATCATTCGTTCTACACGCACCGTCGGCACGTTCGGTGTCGGCGTCGCGACCCGGCCGCGAACTTCGAGTTCGGAGACCGACACTTCGCGCCAGTTTCGCTCGGTCCCCGCGGTCACCGCGTGAACGACGATGCGATAGAGCCCCCCGCGTCGATGCACCGGAATCGCCTGTAGATCGCGTCGTGCAACATCGAGCGGGAACGTGCCGACGAGGTCGTACTCGCGAAATACCATCACCGACGAGATGCGCGGATTCATCGTGAAGACATCGCCGCCGTCCGATGCGCGGGTCATCCCGACCGTCATCGCGATCTCTTCCACGGATGCGTCGTCGGGAACGCGAAACGCGATTTCGACACCGACCTGATCGTCGGTGCGGGAACTCCACGTCGTGTCGAGAAGTCCGTCGACCAGATTCTGCGGACGATCGGTTTGATTCTGGACCACGCTCGAAACGGATACTTCGGCGTGGGTTGCGTGCAGGAGATCGATCAGCGGCGGTCCCGCATCTGCGGTCGCCGTCGCGCTCGCGTCGGTGCCGTGCGCACTCGCCAACGCGGCGTCCGCACCGCTCGGATTCGCCACCGGGGATTCAGTCGCAGCGGGCCGCGCCGCTTGCGACCGCGCCGTCGCCGAACTGCGTGACCGGCACGACGCCGCGACGATCAACCACGCACCCGCGACGCCCCCCGCGCGCGCGAACCTCAATTCGAGCCTGTCGAACCCGTTCCGCTGCCGCTCGTGTCGTTGCTGCCGCCGGCCGCGCCACCGCTCGTGTCGCCGCCGCCACCTTCCATCGTCGGCTGGCGGTTCATCTGCTTGAACGCCGTCCACGATCCGCCGCTCTGATCGTCTTCCTGATAGCCCCATCGCCCGAAGAGGCGGCCGCGCTGGATGCCGTCGGTTTCCTCGAGGTGATAGATGAAGAACGCGCGCCCGATCACAGGCTGGATGCGGCCGCAGGGGCGATGATCCTCGCGCCAGTTGAAGCGCAGGAGATTGCCGCTGACGGTGCCTTCGATGCGCGCACGCACGTGGCAGCTGGCGCGGTCGTATTCGTAACGACCCGCGACGGAGTCACCGGTCTGGACGATCTCGATGTCGCCGATCTGCGGCGAGCGATAGACGCCCGTGAACGTCTGCCCCGCGGGCATCGCGCCCTGCGAGAGGTTCATGCGTTGCCCTGACGACTCGTCGACATCGGTCCACACGTAACTCGACGCCTGACGCCCGCCACACGAGAGCGCCATCATCGCCAACCCGGCCAGAACAGTTCGACGCATCAGCACGCGACTTCCTTCCGTGGCGCGCAACGAACGCGCCGCGGGCCGAGGATAGACGCCTTCGATCGCACGGGAAAAGAGAAGATCACCACGGTATGCTCCGCCCCCCGTGACCGCTTCCTCACGGCCTCCCCGCTGGGCCGCTCTGATCGCCTTTGCAGTCCCCGCGCTTCTCGCGTCGCTCTGCGCCGGCAACTCGATGGGGTGGTACGACTCGCCCGAACTCGCCGCGGCCGGCGGTGGGCTCGGTGTCACGCATCCGCCTGGCCATCCGCTCTGGTCGGCACTCGCGGCGCTCTGCTCGATGCTCCCACTCGGCGCGCTGCCGTTGCGCATCGCGCTGGGACAAGCGCTGTGTCTCGCGACGACCGGCTTGATCGCGATGCACTGCGCGCACGCGCTCTACCTTCGTTGCGCGGGTCCGCACGGTGCGCGGCTCGCGCCGTTCGCGGCCGTTGCCGCATCGCTGATCGGCACCCTCGGCACCGGCGCGTTTCGTCAGGCAACGCGGGTGGAAGTGTATGCGCTCGCGGGGCTCGTGGCGGTGCTGTTGCTCGCGCTCGCGCTCGACGTGGATCGATCGTCGCGGGTGCGATTGCGCGAGGCAGGGCTCGTGCTCGGCGTCGGGCTCGCGAATCATCACTTCATCGCGATCACCGCGGCGCCGTTGGTCGGATGGATCGCGTGGGAAACCTGGCGCGAGTCGGGTGCTACGCGACGCGGGCGCGCGCTCCTTACCGCGGTGGCATTCGTATGCATCGGGCTGACCGTGTACGTGCTGCTCCCGTTGCGCGCCGACGCGCCTGCGTCGATCGCGCGGGTGCGGTCTCTCGGCGATTGGATCGACGTGGCTTCGGCTCGCGTGTTCGCGAAGAACACCGGCGCCGGCGTTCCGGGCACCGCGGGTGTGCGTGCGCTCGATGTGCTCGACTGGCTCGGGGGAAGTCTCACGCCGCTCGGACTTCTGTTCGCAGCGGGGGGATTCTACGTGGCGCTGCGCGATCGATCCGCGCGTGGAAGCGCGCTCCGGTTGCTCACGTTGATCGCGGTGGTCGCGGCGGCGCGCGGGTGGCTCGGCTTCGTACGCGACAATCCGGATGCGGCGGGGTACCTGCTTCCCGCGTTGGTGGCGCTGGGGATCTCGTCGGCTGCGTTCGTCGCGGGTTCGATTCGCGCACTCGCCGAAGCGCCGCCGCCGCCGAAGGGGCCGACTCGGCCTGCGCGCGCAGTGCTCACCGCGTTGCTCGTCGGCGGACCGCTGTTGCTCCCGCTGGTGCTCGCGCCGCGTTCGGTGAGCGCCTCGCGCATCGACCGATCGGCCGCGCCCGCCACGCTCACCGCGTCGATCGTCTCGCAACTGCCGCCGCGTGCGGTGCTCTTCGCGTACGACCCGCAGACGGTCTTTCGCACGCGCTACGCGATGCTCGTCGAGGGCGAGCGTCCGGATGTCACCGTGGTCGATGTGCCGCTCCTCGCATACCCGGGGATGCTCGATTCGCTGCTCGCACGCGATCGCGCGTTGGCGCCGCTCGTCACCGAATACCTGTTGCGACCCGATCGAGGGATCTCGCCGCGCGGGCTTTCATCGCTCGCGCTGGCCCGCCCGGTCGCGATCGAACTCGATCCGCGGAACATCCGGCAGAACGTCGCGCAGCTTCTTCCGCGTGGGCCGATTGCGCAGGCGATGCCCGAGCCGACCACGCTCGCCGCGGTTCGCGGTGCGGCCGCCGCGCACTTCGCACGCAACGATCAGATCGCGGCGCTGGTGGCGAACGACGACGCGGCGCAGCCTCTCGCCGACGAGGCATTGCTCTGGCGGTATTACACCGATGCGCTGTTCTTCGCGGCGCGCGGGGCGCGACCGGAAGCGCGCCGCTCGCTCGCGAATGCATTGCGCATCGCACCGAACGCGACGCACTTGAGCTTGTTGCGGGAAGCGCTCGCGACGCCCGGCGAGGGCCCGATCGATGTTGCGCCGTTTCTCACCGAGGAGGGGCGGTAGGCGGGCCGGGCGGGGTGCGCGGGATCGGGTCGGGGGTGCGGCAGCGAGTGGTGATAGAGGATGTGGTGGCACCGTCGATGAGGCGGCGGGCAGCGGGGAGTCATCGAGGATGTGGCACCGGTCGCGGGGCGACCGGGCCAGCGGTGGTCACGAAGATTGTGGTGGCACGTCGCGACGTGCCGGCGTCATCGCGCGCATCGAACGGCCTCTGGGACCGAGCCTGTGAACAAGCGAACGTCCCTAACCCGCGCGATGTTGATCGCCATTGCGCCGGCGCGTCACGACGCGCCACCACAGCTCGTTCGGCTCGCTCGGCTCATTCGGCCACGCCCCTCGTTCGACGCACCCTCGTTACACCACTTCCCCGCAGCGGCCCCCGCCCCTCACCGCAACCGCCGCAACACCACGAAGAAGAACGGTCCACCCACCAACGCCGTCAGCGCGCCCACCGGCGGCTCGCTCCCGAGCCACGCGAACATCGCGCGCGTCACCGCATCCGCGAGCACGAGCAGGATCGCGCCGCCCATGAAGCTCGCGGGGAGAAGCACGCGATGATCAGGGCCGACGAACGCACGCACGTAATGAGGCACGAGCAATCCGACGAACGGGATCAACCCGCACACGCTCACGACACCGCCGACGATCAACGACGACGCCACGAAGATCAGCAACTCGGCCCGCCGCACATCGAGCCCCAGCGACGCGGCGCTTTCTTCACCGAGTGAAAGCAGGTTCATCGGTTTCGCGAGGAGCCACAGCACCAGCCCGCCGGCGCCCACCAGCGCCGCGACGGTCGCCACGGTGCCCACTCGCTCTTCCGAGATCGCGCCGAGCAGCAGCGAGAGCGTCTCCTGTGCTTTCGATCCGCTCACCACCGAACGCAACAGCGCGAGCCCCGCGTTCGCGATCGCGTTGAACACCAGGCCCGCCAGCAAGAGCCCTTGCGCATCGGTGCGCCGCGTCGCGCGTGCGGTCGCGAGCACGGCGATCGTCGCGATCATCGCGCCTGCGAATGCGCCGGTCGGAATCAACACGCCGCCCGCGCCGAACACGACGAAGAGCGATGCACCGAGGGCCGCGCCGCCGGAGACGCCGAGTGCGTACGGGTCGCCGAGTGGATTGCGAAGGAGCGCCTGGAACGCGGCGCCCACCGCGGCCAATGCACCGCCTGCGAGCGCACCGAGGATCACGCGAGTTCCGCGCGCTTCGAGAATCGCGCGGTCGATGCTGTCGGGTTGATGCCACGCGATGCTCAACGCGCCGTGCGCCGCGCCGACTCGCAATGCTAGCAGCATCGAAGCGATCATGCCGAGCGCGAGCAACCCGAGATTTCGCGCCCGC